>NZ_JBNNVQ010000025.1:0-64592 GCF_050280625.1 Pseudomonas sp. NPDC089569 | reverse complement strand
CCAGCAATCGCCAGAACACCACGCCGTAGCGGCGCAGCAAGGTCATGGCGATGTGCTCCAGCGTATCGGCCGGAATGGGGGCTGGACGTGTGCCGACGCTCTGCAATTCCACGAAGAGCACGGCGAAGTCTGCCCTGCCAACTGGAAAAAAGGCGACAAAGGCATGAACGCTTCGCCAGAAGGCGTTGCTGCTTACCTGACCGAGCACGCTGCTGCCCTGTAAGGCGCGCTCCAGGCATAAAAAAACCGGCCTTCGAGGCCGGTTTTTTTATGGGCGGGAAACAGCATCACGCTTTGTAGGAGCGAGGCTCGCCCGCGAACCAGACGCCGCGGTGTATCTGAAACACCGCGTCATCGTTCTTCGCCGGCAAGCCTGGCTCCTACATCCCCCACATCAATCGTCGAAATCTTCCCAGCCGCCCATTTGTTTCCAGCGATTGACGATGCCGCAGAACAGTTCGGCAGTCTTCTCGGTGTCATAGCGAGCCGAGTGAGCCTCGCGACCGTCAAAGTCGATGTCCGCTGCCTGGCAGGCTTTGGCCAGCACGGTCTGGCCATAAGCCAGGCCGGCGAGGGTGGCCGTGTCGAAACTGGAGAACGGATGAAACGGATTGCGCTTCATGTCCAGGCGCGCAACCGCCGCATTCAGGAAGCCCAGGTCGAAGCTGCTGTTGTGCCCGACCAGGATCGCCCGTTTGCAACCATTGGCCTTCAGAGCCTTACGCACGCCACGGAAGATATCGTTCAGGGCTGTCTCTTCACTCACGGCCATGCGCAGTGGGTGATCGAGTTTGATCCCGGTGAACTCCAGCGCTGCCGCCTCGATGTTCGCACCTTCGAAAGGCTCGACGCGGAAGAAGTAGGTGTGATCCGGGTAGACAAACCCCTTTTCATCCATGGCGATGGTCGTTGCCGCGATTTCCAGCAGGGCGTCGGTGGCGGAGTTGAAACCACCGGTTTCTACGTCGACGACAACGGGCAGGTAACCACGGAACCTGGCGGCCATTGGATGACGAGGACCGCCTCCGCCGCCATGACCTTCCTGTTCGTCATCGAAATGGTCTTCGCTCACGCGTGTTCCTCCAGCAGGCGCCAGCGCAGTTTTTCACCGGCGCGCAGCGGAATAACGGTCTGATCGCCAAACGGCAGGCTGGCCGGGGCCGTCCATTCTTCGCGAACCAGGGTGATGCGGTCAGTGTTCACCGGCAATCCGTAGAAGCGAGGGCCGTTGAGGCTGGCGAAAGCTTCGAGTTTGTCCAGCGCATTGCGCTGTTCGAAGGCTTCGGCATACATCTCGATGGCTGCATAAGCGGTGTAGCAACCTGCACAGCCGCAGGCGGCTTCCTTGGCATGCTTGGCGTGAGGCGCCGAGTCCGTGCCGAGGAAGAACTTTTTGCTGCCGCTGGTGGCGGCGTCGAGCAAGGCTTCCTGATGGGTATTGCGCTTGAGTATCGGCAGGCAATAGAAGTGCGGCCGAATTCCGCCCACCAGCATGTGGTTGCGGTTGTACAGAAGGTGGTGCGCGGTGATGGTCGCACCCACATTGGCCGAAGCCGAATTGACGAATTGCACGGCGTCGGCGGTGGTGATGTGCTCGAACACCACTTTCAGGGTCGGGAACCTCTCGACCACGCGACGCATGTGCTCGTCGATGAAGATCTTTTCGCGATCGAACACGTCGACATCGCCGCGGGTGACTTCACCGTGAATCAGCAGGGGCATTCCGACTTCGGCCATGGCCTCCAGCGCAGGAAAAATCTTGTCGATGCTGGTGACGCCAGAGTCCGAATTGGTGGTCGCGCCGGCCGGGTACAGCTTGGCGGCGTGAACGAAACCGCCCGCCTTGGCTTCGCGAATTTCTTCGGGCTGGGTGCGGTCGGTCAAGTACAGGACCATCAGCGGTTCGAAGCGGCTGCCGGCGGGACGGGCAGCGAGAATCCGCTGGCGATAGCCGTCGGCCTCAGCCGCATTGCGGACCGGAGGAACGAGGTTGGGCATGATGATGGCGCGACCAAAGGTACGCGCGACATCCGCGACGGTATTGGTCAACACGGCACCATCGCGAAGATGAATGTGCCAGTCGTCGGGACGCAGCAGGGTCAGGCGGTCGGACATGAGGGGGATTCCAGGCGGGTCAAACTGAGGGGAATGCTACCGGAAAAGACTCTTGCAGGCACTCGCTATCAAGTTTTGCGGCAAGCTTCCGATATCCAACAGGTATGCCGTAAACATTTGTGTGTCGGTCTTTTAGTTGTAGAAGCCAGTGGAGCCTCCCGTGCGCCAGCGATATTTAGCCTTGCTCAGTGTGTTTGCCAGCCTTCCTGCGATGGCGCTCACGTTTCAGACCCGTCTGGAGAACATTGAGTGGACGGTCGAAGGCGACAAATTCGAGTGCCGCCTCACGCAGCCGATCACCGATTTCGGCTCCGGGCAGTTCGTGCGTCGTGCGGGCGAACAGGCGACTTTTCGTCTGAATGCCTACAACGCCGTGATGGGGGGAGGCTCGGCCACGCTGCTTGCCGCCGCCGCACCTTGGCAGCCAGGGCGGGACGACATCAATCTGGGGACGGTGAGACTAGGCAGCGGTAATGTATTGTTCAACAGCTCGCAGGCTCAGGCAGGACGCTTGATCAGTGGGCTGATGGACGGGCGCAGTCCGGTGGTCCGGCATTCCTCGGGCGATGGTCGGGTTTCGGAGATTCGCTTGTTGCCGGTCAAGTTCAACAAGGCGTTCGTCGACTACCAGGGGTGCGTGGCCAAGTTGTTGCCGCAGAACTTCGATCAGATCAAGCAATCCGAAGTCGGTTTCCCGGGTGGAGGAATCGATCTGGACGCCGCCGCGAAGGCCAGGTTGCAGGTGATGCTCGAATACATGAAGGCTGATCCGACGGTCAATCACATCGAACTCGACGGCCATTCCGATAACAGCGGCAATCGCCTGACCAATCGTGAACTGTCACGTCGCCGGGCCTTGGCGGTCATGGAGTTTTTCAAGGCCAACGGTATCCAGGAGTCGCAGATCACGATGCGCTTCCATGGCGAGCGCTATCCGCTGGCGCCCAATACCAACAACGCCAACCGGTCGAAGAACCGTCGGGTTGCGGTGCGTCTTGAGCGTGGAGCGCCAGCGGAGCAGGTGGCACCCCAGGCGACGAAACCGGCTACCTCGGCCACTTCCTGAATCGGTGGTCATCGTCGCCCCCTCGACAGATTCTGTCGCTTCGTCGTCATAAGCTGTCGCGCCACTGTAAATTATCCTGTATGAGCGGTAGACTCCTCGGCTTTCCGTAAAACCCCGTGGAGTGATGGCATGGCGGACGTAAACAAGGTCGTTCTGGCGTATTCCGGCGGCCTGGACACTTCGGTGATCCTCAAGTGGCTGCAGGATACTTATAACTGTGAAGTGGTGACCTTCACTGCTGACCTGGGTCAGGGCGAAGAGGTCGAACCGGCTCGCGCCAAGGCACAGGCCATGGGCGTGAAAGAGATCTACATCGACGACCTTCGCGAAGAGTTCGTACGCGATTTCGTTTTCCCGATGTTCCGCGCCAACACCGTTTACGAAGGCGAGTACCTGCTGGGTACGTCCATCGCTCGTCCATTGATCGCCAAACGTCTGATCGAAATCGCCAATGAAACCGGTGCTGACGCCATTTCCCACGGCGCCACTGGCAAAGGCAACGACCAGGTGCGTTTCGAACTGGGCGCCTATGCGCTCAAGCCTGGCGTGAAAGTGATCGCTCCGTGGCGTGAATGGGACCTGCTGTCCCGTGAGAAGCTGATGGATTACGCTGAAAAGCACGGGATCCCGATCGAGCGCCACGGCAAGAAGAAGTCCCCGTACTCGATGGACGCCAACCTGCTGCACATCTCCTATGAAGGTGGCGTGCTGGAAGACACCTGGACCGAGCACGAAGAGGACATGTGGCGCTGGACCGTCTCCCCGGAGAAGGCTCCCGACAAGCCGCAGTACCTGGAACTGACCTACCGTAACGGCGACATCGTCGCACTCGATGGCGTCGAAATGACTCCGGCAACCGTGCTGGCGACGTTGAACCGCATCGGTGGCGAACACGGTATCGGCCGTCTGGACATCGTGGAAAACCGTTACGTGGGCATGAAGTCCCGTGGCTGCTACGAAACACCTGGCGGCACCATCATGCTGCGTGCTCACCGTGCGATCGAGTCGATCACCCTGGACCGCGAAGTGGCTCACCTCAAAGATGAGTTGATGGCCAAATACGCGAGCCTGATCTACACCGGTTACTGGTGGAGCCCGGAGCGTCTGATGCTGCAACAGATGATCGACGCTTCCCAGGTCAACGTGAATGGCGTGGTACGCCTGAAACTGTACAAGGGCAACGTTATTGTCACCGGCCGCAAGTCCGATGATTCGCTGTTTGACGCCAACATTGCGACCTTCGAGGAAGATGGCGGCGCTTACAACCAGGCTGACGCAGCGGGCTTCATCAAGCTCAACGCCTTGCGTATGCGCATTGCCGCGAACAAGGGCCGCAAGCTGTTCTGAGCGCCTTGAGCTGTAGAGTCATTGTGGCCTCGTCATCGACGGGGCCACGATGTCGAAAGGTTTTTTCGATGCGCCATTCAGATACATCCATTTAAGCACTACCTGCCTTTTTGCCGGGTCGCCTGTCTTTCATCGATAAGGCCTGGTTACCTGCCCTGATCCAATACCACCATCCCTTGTGAATTCAAATTGTAAGTAACACAGCAATTAGCTGTGCTGCGCTTCCTGCCTTGTCGGGAAAGTTTGAGTACGCTTTCCTTCACAAATGTTTCCGTTGCCGTAACGGTGAGAAATAGAATCACGCCTGCTTGTCTTTTCTGCGTCTTTTGCAGATTTTTCAGCATAGTGTGGAACTCCAGTTTGTTTTTCATCCAGCGCGTATCGACGATGTGCAAAGACTTCAATAAGTCGGGTGAGTGCATTTGCGGCTCTACCGAAGGCGCAGCCTGTCGTTCCAGCTCGTCTGGCGGAGCCTGGGCACCGCAGGGGGAGATATGGCAAGTATCAGTTCTCGATGCGTTGTTTTTTTGAGGGGTAACAACGTCCATGGCTTTGAGGAAGTGTTCATCCTTATCAAAGTCGGAAGGCGAGTAGAGCGATCGATAATTGAAGTTGAGTGTGACAAAAAAAAGGAATAGCAAATAGAAAGGGAAGCTGATCAGGAACCATATGTAGATCTCTCTTTCGTCGTTATCCAGGAAGGGTAGAGAGACCGCTGCCGATGCTTCAGACAATGTTGCAAAAATGGCGATTATTGTCATTGGGTTGCCAATTTTTTTTGTGAGTTTGATCATTTTTGCTCCTCATGGCTTTTCTGGGTGTTGTGCCGTGATCTTTGTATCGCCGACTTGATTTGGCTTTATTTGAGTTCATATGGCCTGCGATTTATCCGGGGTGTGCTCGTTATTACTCTTTGAGCATTCCTATTGCCAATGATTGTTCATGCAGGTTTTTTTGCTGTAAGAGCAAGTTGATAGGCGGTGTGTGATATTTCTGGTGTTTAAGGTTTGATGTTTTGTGTCGTGTGGTTTGAAGTTCGACCGGGTTGCGGCGTGGTCTTGTCCGGTATTGGGTTTTAGTTTTTCTGGTTGTATGTCGATACAAAATGATATTGAAAGAACATCACCTTCCAAGGCCAATTCCATCTTTTTGATGTTGTCTTCGTCGATTTTTTGTAAGACTAATCCGCGAATCTTGTAGGGAATGTCTCTCGGTGCGGGTCGCCGGGGGGAGCGGCATGCCATGGGTGAAACGACTAGGCTATTGTGCGGGCTCTAAAAATTCGAACAGCGAAAATTGGACTTGCCCATGAATAAAGTGCTGATCGTGGATGATCACCCTGTCATTCGTCTTGCAGTACGCATGCTGATGGAGCGTCATGGCTACGAAGTTGTTGCAGAAACAGATAATGGTGTGGATGCATTGCAACTTGCCCGTGAATTTATGCCGGATATTGTCATTCTGGATATCGGGATACCGAAACTCGACGGGCTGGAGGTCATCGCGCGACTGTCATCGGCGGCCATGCCCATGAAAGTGCTCATTTTGACTTCCCAGGCGCCCGGGCATTTTTCCATGCGTTGCATGCAGTCGGGGGCTGCCGGGTATGTGTGCAAGCAGCAGGATCTCACCGAGTTGCTCAGCGCCATAAAGGCAGTCTTGTCCGGTTATAGCTACTTTCCCAATCAAGCCTTGCATACCGTGCGTGCCAGTTTGGGGAACGCCAGTGAAGCCGATATGGTGGATCGTCTGTCGGGTCGTGAAATGATGGTCTTGCAGCAGTTGGCCAGGGGCAAGACCAACAAAGAGATCGCCGACGGGATGTTCCTCAGTAACAAGACCGTCAGCACCTACAAGACGCGTCTATTGCTGAAACTCAATGCGCGTTCTCTGGTGGATCTGATCGAGTTGGCTCAACGCAACGGGCTGGCGTGATTCTTTTGCATCGGCAATATGCGATGAACGGGCAATCATCGCGGTTCGGCACACAGTAAAAAGCCTCCGTTTCGGGAGGCTTTTCAGTTGTCACAAGTCAAAGTCGTAATCGGCCAATTGCTTTTGCAGTCGGCGCTCCTCCAGCAGATTGTCGATTGTGCGGCGTTTGCTCAGGTTGGTTTTCGCTACTTCAACCACAGGCTCGCTATCATCAGCCTCAACTGGGATGAAGTCGTCCTCTACGTCCAATTGCTCTTTGCCAGTGCTCATTTAGTTACTCCAGGCTAAGACGGCCTTTGGGGCTCCTTATATCGACAATCTCCCGGCGGGTAAAAAAGATTTTTTCAATCGGTAAATCAATAAATCCAATAGCGGCTCAATCGTCCGAGGTCTTGTGCTTGTATTCACACAAGTCTTCGATCCGGCAACTGCCACAGCGTGGCTTGCGGGCCAGGCAAACATAGCGGCCGTGAAGGATCAGCCAGTGGTGGGAGTCGAGCAGGTACTCCCTGGGCACAAACTTCATCAGTTTCTTTTCAACTTCGACCACATTCTTGCCAGGTGCAATGCCGGTGCGGTTGCTGACCCGGAAAATATGGGTGTCCACAGCCATGGTCAATTGGCGAAATGCCGTATTGAGCACCACGTTGGCGGTCTTGCGTCCCACGCCAGGCAGGGCTTCCAGTTCTTCTCGGGTCTGCGGCACTTCACCCTCATGACGTTCGACCAGCAGGCGGCAGGTCTCGATCACGTTTTTTGCCTTGCTGTTGTACAGGCCGATGGTCTTGATGTACTCCGACAGTCCCTCGACACCCAAGGCATGGATAGCGGCAGGGGTGTTGGCAACCGGAAACAGCTTTGCCGTCGCCTTGTTGACGCCGACATCGGTCGATTGTGCCGAAAGAATCACCGCGATCAGTAATTCAAACGCAGAGGTATAGGCCAGTTCGGTCTTTGGCTCAGGATTGTCTTCATGCAGTCTGCGGAAGATTTCCAGGCGTTTTGCGGCATTCATTGGCGGTGCGTTTCCTTGAAGACAGTCAGAGTGAAGAGGTTGGGCGTTGACAGGCCCGCCATGCGGCAACCAGCACTCCCAGCAAAATGAAGCCACCAGGGGCCAACACCGCCAGGCGCGAGCCGCCATCGGCGTTCAGCACCCAGCCCTGCCAGCCCGGGGTTGCAGCGATCAGCCACGATAGATGATGACCGAATGTGCCATCACCCATCAGTTCACGCAGCGAACTCAGGGTCAGCATCAGCACGCCGAACAGAAGGTACAGGTGAATGCGGTTTCGCCGTGTGCTCTGGAAAAAACCGGTGTGCTCCAGCACAACACATTGCAAGGCAACCAGGGCAGGATAGATTCCCATCTGTTGATACCACTGCAATGACCAGGCCTGGGCACCCAGTTCCGCGCAACTGGTCAGCGTTGCGGCGAACAGCACGCTTGCCAGCAAGCGTGTCGTCGCAAGCAAATGCGATCGCACTGCATTCATGAGCACACCAAATACGCTGATCACGACGGCGAAGAACAACCACAGGCCCAGAGCGGACACCAGCGAGCCGGTGGCGCCAATAAGTGGTGCGAGCATTAATGAGTGCTGCAATTGCGAAAATTTACTCATGGGATGCCCCGAGCAGTGGTTGCCGGTGTTCATCGAAGTAGCGCAGCGCATCGTGCGTAGCGTTTATCACCGCTCTTGAGGTGATGGTCGCTCCTGCAATCTGGTCAAATTGTCCTCGATCCTTTTTCAAGGCCCAGCCGTTATCTTCCGGATCGGTTCGGGACTTGCCGGTAAATGCCTGAAGCCATGCATTGGGCCGGTCGGCGATCCGCGCGCCGAGCCCTGGCGTTTCCGTTTGTTTCAGGGTTTTGACGCCTATCAGCCTGCCATTGGGGTCGATGGCAATCAGCAAGTCTATGGTGCCGGCATAACCCGACGTCTGGCTGCGCAACAACACGGCGGACGTTTGGCCGGCCCTGGTGGCCCGGTAACCGGTCAGCAGCGTGCTATTGGCCAGCGTCGGATCCTTGAGCGTGAGCGATTGTTCCAGCGGTTGGTTGTCGTAGCTGTCGGGTGGCAGCAGATCCAACAGGCTGCGGCTGTCGATCGAGCGCTGTTCGCTGGCGATCCTTGGCGCACTGCTGCGTTGTACCACATAGGTCAGGCCAAGTCCGAAGGCCGCCAACAGCACCAGGATGACAACGTTCGACGCCCGGTTCATGGCGCAATCCGCTCCTGCCTGGTTGCGATAAAGCGCTCCAGCGCCGGTACGCAGAGGTTCATCAACAGCACGGCAAAGGCTACGCCATCCGGGTAGCCGCCCCAGGTTCGAATCAGATAGGTCAGCAGCCCGACCCCGATGCCGAACAGCAGCCGCGCCCCGGGGCTCTTTGGGCCGGACACGGGTTCGGTGACGATGAAAAACGCGCCCATCATGCTGGCACCGCTCAGCAGGTGAAACAGCGGGGAACCATGGGAGTCGGACCCCGTCCCGTTCCAGCACACCAGGCTGAAAATGAAGAGGCTGGCGAGCATCCCGACTGGCGCATGCCAGCCGAACACACGACGTTGCAGTAGAAACAGGCCGCCAGCGAGAAAAGCCAGATTCACCCATTCCACGCCGTGGCCACCAAAGCGGCCAAATGCGGGATTCGCGGAAAACAGTTCGTCCATGGTCAGGCTTTTGTTGATGCGCAGGCTGTCGAGTGCCGTGGCTCGGACCCAGGCATCCGGGCTTTGGCCGAAACCGAAGACTTGCTGGACGGTCGCCGGCAGATCCATGCCCTGGGATGCAGGCCAGTGGGTCATTTGTTGGGGAAACGCCACCATCACCAGGGCGAAGCCGAGCATCGCCGGGTTGAACGGATTACTGCCGACGCCTCCATACAAATGCTTGCCAAGCAACATGGCGAATGCAGCCGCGCAGACCGTCAGCCACCACGGGCAATACGGCGGCAAGGCAAGCGCCAGCAGCGTGGCGCTGACCAGGGCGCTGCCATCACTCAAGGTGGGCTTGATCGCGCGTTTGCGCAATTGCAGGACGGCTGCTTCAACGGCCAATGCACTTGCGCCCGCCAACAGCAGGTTGATCAACACGCCCCAGCCATACACCCAGAACAATGCCAGCATCCCTGGCAATGTAGCCAGTAGAACCAGTTTCATCGCCTGTTGCAGGCGCTTGTCGACCGGCTCAAGGGGTGGCATGGGCATCCACCTGGCGTTCGGCTTCGCTGACGGCATGCTCCAGCAACTTGATCTGCTCGGCAGCTGCCCCGCTATTGAGGGCTTTCTTCAGTTCGGCGCGGCGCATGGCCAATTGAATCTTCGCTCGATTCAGTTCCGCATTCTTCGGCACGGCGGCAGCAGGCGTTGGAGCCGGCGGCACGGTGCTTTCCAACTGCGCAAGGGCTTGCTCTGCGGTTTCGAACTGTTGTTGCAGGACGATCAGTTGCGACTGTTGATCGAAGGTCGGGGGATGGCCGAAGGCTTTGAGTGATTTGGTCAGTTGTGCCCGGCTCATGGCCAGATCGATCCTGGCCTTTTTCAGCGCAGCATCGGCGTTGGCGGCTTTTTGCGCGCGGACGCGTTCAAGGGCGGCCTGCACCGGGTCAAGTGTCACCTCGCTGGGCTGGGCGGCACGTTGCGCGCGAGCAAGGCGCTCAGCGGATTTTTGCTGTTCTTCGCGCAGCAAGCGGGCGTTGCGCTGTTCGTAACGACGCCGGGCATGGTTGCGTTTGGCGGCACGCGCACGTTGGTCTTCAAGGCTGAATGCCAGACCGCCAACAACGGGCACTACCGTGGCGATGGGCAATGGACGCATTTCGATGCAATCCACCGGGCAGGGTGCGACGCAGAGGTCACACCCGGTGCATTCGTCGACAATCACCGTGTGCATCAGTTTGGCCGCGCCGACGATGGCATCGACCGGGCAGGCCTGAATGCATTTGGTACATCCGATGCATTCGGCTTCGCGAATGTAGGCAATTTGCGCGGGCGCCGAACCACGGCTCACATCCAGTTCCAGTACCGGCACGTTGAGCAGCTCGGCCAGGCCGCTGATGGTTTCGCTCCCGCCCGGCGGACACTTGTTGATCGGCTCGCCATTGGCGATGCCTTCGGCGTAGGGTTTGCATCCGGGATGGCCGCATTTACCGCATTGGGTCTGCGGCAAGAGGGCGTCGATGCGTTGAATCAGACTCATGTTTTGATCAGTCCACTGAATCCGAGAAAGGCCACCGCGATCAGGCCAGCGCCGATCAGGTCAATCGGCAAGCCGTGAAAGGGCAACGGAATATCGTTATTGCGCGTGCGTTGGCGCAAGTCGTTGAACAGGCTCAATACCAGCCAGAATCCGAGTCCGGCCCCCAGGCTCAGGGCGGCGGCGGAGAAAAATCCCTTGTCGTCCTGAGCGTTGAGCAACGTCACCCCGAGCACGGCGGCATTGCCCAGTAGCAGCGGCCAAAGACCCTTGAACGGCAGCGTCGCGAACAAATGGGACAACCCCTTGAGCAACGGGCCGATCGTCAGCACGCTCAGGGGCAGAAACACGAATAGGCGTAGCGAAGTCAACTCCAGCGGGAGGAGCAGCCAATGATAGAGCGTGTAGCCGAACAGGCCGACAATCAGCATCAGGCACGTTGTCGCAATGCCCAGGGCGTGGACTTGCCGGGGTTCACTGCCCAGTAGCGGATCGACGCCCAGAGGCCAGTGCAACACGAGGTTGTTGATCAGGGCGGTGCTGACAAGCGTAAGAAATGCTTCGGTCATGATCGTGCCGACAAATTACGGTAACGCTGTTCGCTTGAGTGGAGGTCTTCCACTGTGGGAGCGAGCCTGCTCGCGATTGCGGTGTGTCAGTTACATCGTTATTGGATGTGAATGCCTCATCGCGAGCAGGCTCGCTCCCACAAAAAAACAGGGCTTTTTCAATGCCGTGCCTTAAAAAGCTTAGGCACTATCCGGCAAGACGCAGGGTATGCCGGACATGAAAATCCCACAGTCATGCCACGCATGACTGTGGGATCGCTTTACCGCTCGCCTTACTTGATCCGCTGACCAGGCTTGGCGCCGCTGTCAGGGCTCAGCAGGTAGATTTCTTCACCGCCGGGGCCCGCGGCCATCACCATGCCTTCGGAAATGCCGAACTTCATTTTCCGTGGCTTGAGGTTGGCAATCATCATGGTCAGGCGACCATTGAGCTTGGACGGGTCTGGATAGGCACTCTTGATCCCGGAGAACACGTTGCGTTGTTCGTCACCGATATCGAGGGTCAGGCGCAGCAACTTGTCGGCACCTTCCACGTGTTCGGCCTTGATGATCAGCGCCACGCGCAAATCGACGGCCGCGAAGGTGTCGAACTCGATTTCCGGGGACAGCGGGTCCTTGGCCAGTTCGCCATTGCCGGCCGGTGCCGATTCGCCGGTGTCGGTCTGGCTGGCGGCCAGGTCTTCTTTCGAAGCGTCGGTCATGGCCTGTACCTTGGCCGGGTCGATGCGCGTCATCAACGGCTTGAACTCGTTCAATTGATGGTTCGCCAGCAGGGTGGCGTGATCGTTCCAGGTCAGCGGCGCGACGTTCAGGAACGCCTCGGCGTCGGCGGCCAGCAGCGGCAGCACTGGTTTGAGGAAGATCACCAACTGGCGGAACAGGTTGACGCCGGTGGCGCAGATGGCCTGGACCTCGTCCTGCTTGCCTTCCTGTTTGTTCAGCGACCACGGCGCCTTGTCGGCGATCCAGGCGTTGGCGCGGTCGGCCAGGGCCATGATTTCGCGCATGGCCCGGGCGAAGTCGCGGGCTTCATAGGCGTCGGCGATGCCTGGCGCGGCGGCCAGGAACGCATCGGTCAGTTCCGGCGCGGCATTGGTATCGACCATGACGCCGGCGTTGCCCTTGTGGATAAAACCGGCGCAACGGCTGGCAATGTTGACGACTTTGCCGACCAGGTCGGAGTTGACCTTCTGCACGAAATCTTCGAGGTTCAGGTCCAGGTCGTCCACGCCGCGGCTCAGTTTGGACGCGTAGTAGTAGCGCAGGTATTCCGGCGACAGGTGGTCCAGGTAGGTCCGGGCCTTGATGAAGGTGCCGCGGGACTTGGACATTTTCTGGCCGTTGACGGTCAGGTAGCCGTGCACATTGATGCCGGTCGGTTTGCGGTAGCCGGCGCCTTCGAGCATGGCTGGCCAGAACAGGGCGTGGAAGTTGACGATGTCCTTGCCGATGAAATGGTACAGCTCGGCGGTGGAGTCCTTGTTCCAGAATGCGTCGAAGTCCAGCCCCGGCGTCCGGTTGCAAAGGTTCTTGAAGCTCGCCATGTAGCCGATTGGCGCGTCCAGCCATACGTAGAAGTACTTGCCCGGCTCGTCGGGAATTTCAAAGCCGAAGTACGGGGCATCACGGGAGATGTCCCACTGCTGCAGGCCGGCATCCAGCCATTCGGCAATCTTGTTGGCGACGGCGTCCTGCAGGGTGCCGCTGCGGGTCCAGCCTTGCAGCATTTCCTGGAAATCCGGCAACTTGAAGAAAAAGTGCTGGGAGTCCTTGAGCACCGGCGTGGCGCCGGAAATGGCCGACTTCGGATCTTTCAGGTCGGTGGGTGCATAGGTGGCGCCGCATTTTTCGCAGTTGTCGCCGTACTGGTCTTCCGTGCCGCATTTCGGGCAGGTGCCCTTGATGAAGCGGTCGGCCAGGAACATTTTCTTTTCCGGGTCGAAGTACTGGGTGATCGAACGCGTGGCGATGTGGCCGGCGTCGCGCAACTTCAGGTAGATCTGACTCGACAGCTCACGGTTTTCTTCGGCGTGAGTGGAGTGGAAGTTGTCGAAGTCCACCAGGAACTCGGCAAAGTCGGCGCTGTGTTCGGCCTGGACGTTGGCGATCAGTTGTTCCGGGGTGATGCCTTCCTTTTCCGCGCGCAGCATGATTGCCGAGCCGTGGGCGTCGTCGGCGCAGACATAAATGCATTGATTGCCGCGGTGCTTCTGGAAGCGCACCCACATATCGGTCTGGATGTATTCCAGCATATGGCCGAGGTGAATCGAACCATTGGCATAGGGCAGGGCGCTGGTGACGAGAATCTTGCGTGGCTCGGACATGGGGCTCGGCTACTTGATGAAACGGAGGTCGGCCACTATAAAGCGCCGGCGCATATTTTTCACCCCGTGGGCCTGTTTCATTGGATCAGAGCAGCCGTGCTCCTGCAAAAGCGTGATGTTTCGCCATCCCTTCAAACGATTAGAACAGGTACGATACTCGCCTGATTTTCCAGCCTTGTTATCGGAGTTGCCCATGAGCGCCGTCAATCGCGCAGCGGTGGAAGCTGTTCTTCGCCAATATACCGACCCTTATCTGAACCAGGACCCGGTCAGCGCCGGGTGCGTGCGCAATATCGAGGTTCAGGGTGACCGCGTCAGCGTTCAGCTCGAACTGGGTTATGCCGCCGGTCTGTTCAAGAGTGGCTGGGCGCAGATGCTGCAAATGGCCATCGAGGGCCTGGACGGCGTCGCGTCGGCCCGGGTCGACATCACCTGCGTGATTGCCGCGCACAAGGCCCAGGCGCAAATTCCGGGGCTGGCCAACGTCAAGAACGTGGTCGCCGTGGCATCCGGCAAGGGGGGCGTGGGCAAGTCCACCACCGCTGCCAACCTCGCATTGGCGCTGGCGCGCGAAGGCGCCAAGGTCGGGATTCTCGACGCGGATATCTACGGCCCAAGCCAGGGCATCATGTTCGGCATCCCGGAGCGCACCCGTCCTCAGGTCAAGGACCAGAAGTGGTTTGTGCCGCTGCAATCCCATGGTGTCGAAGTCATGTCCATGGCGTTTTTGACTGACGACAACACACCGATGGTCTGGCGCGGCCCGATGGTCTCCGGCGCCTTGCTGCAACTGGTGACCCAGACGGCCTGGGGCGATCTGGACTACCTGGTCATCGACATGCCGCCAGGTACCGGTGACATCCAGTTGACCCTGGCACAGAAAGTCCCGGTGGCCGGTGCCGTCATCGTCACCACGCCGCAGGACCTGGCCCTGCTCGACGCGCGCAAGGGGGTGGAGATGTTCCGCAAGGTCAACATTCCGGTGCTGGGCGTGGTGGAAAACATGGCCGTGCACATCTGCTCCAATTGCGGACATGCCGAGCATCTGTTCGGAGAAGGCGGCGGGGTGAAACTGGCCAGCCAGTATGGCGTCGAGTTGCTCGCCTCGTTGCCGCTGTCGATGGTCATTCGCGAGCAGGCCGATGGTGGTAAACCGACGGTGATCGCCGAGCCTGACAGCCAGATTGCGATGGTTTACCAGGAACTGGCCCGCCATGTCGGCGCGCGGATCGTGTTGCAGGAGGCAGCAACGCCGGCGATGCCGAACATCAGCATCAGCGACGATTAATCCGCTTTTGTAGGAGCACGGCTTGCCGGCGAAAGCGGTCTCGAGGACGCCTTCGCCGGCAAGCCTGGCTCCTACAGGTGGGTTTTAGATGCGCAACCCGCCATCCATTTCCAGGATCCGGCCGGTGTAGTAGTCGTTTTCGAAGATGTACGCCGCCGAATGGGCGATTTCTTCCGGCTTGCCCATGCGCTTGAGCGGAATACCCGAGGTCATTTTCTCCAGTGCCTCAGGCTTCATGCCCAGGGTCATTTCGGTCTCGATGAAGCCCGGCGCAATGCCGGCTACACGAATACCGTAACGCGCCAGTTCCTTGGCCCAGGTCACGGTGGCCGCAGCGACACCGGCCTTGGCGGCGGAGTAGTTGGTCTGGCCGACATTGCCGGCTCGGGAAATCGACGAGATATTGATGATCGCGCCGCTGGTCTTCAACTCGACCATCTTTGCGGCGACTTCACGGGTGCACAGGAACACGCCGGTCAGGTTGACATCGATGACCGCCTGCCACTGGGCCAGGCTCATTTTGCTCATTTCGCCATCCTTGACCTTGAGCAGCAGGCCGTCGCGCAGGATGCCGGCGTTATTGATCAGGCCGTGGATCGCACCGAAGTCTTCGGCTACCTGGGCAACCATGTGCGTCACTTGTTCTTCATTGGCCACGTTGCACAGGTAGGCGCGTGCCTCGACACCCTTGGCCTTGCAGGACGCCACGGCATCGTCGAGCTTTTCCTGGTTCAGGTCGACCAGCGCCAGTTTCGCGCCCAGGCCGGCGAAATACTCGGCCATGGAGCGGCCCAAACCCTGGCAACCGCCAGTGATAATGATTACTTTGTCAGTGAGTTGCATGGGCGTGCCCCGGTAGCAGGTCTGAGTGGTTTCCTTATGGAGTGCCTCTCGATCTGCGCCTGATGTGGCCTGGCTGCACACGAGAACTGCCCCCGATGGCGTACTGGAACTTTTACCAGTCGCTCGTCCGTTTTTCTGACGGATTCTATATAAGGAGTCATAAATTGAGCGTTGAAGTTGCCAAGCATGCACGAGAATTGCTGCTCAAGGAATACCGTGGCGTCCTGTCGACGCTCTCCAAGGCCATGCCCGGTTTTCCATTCGGCTCCGTGGTTCCTTATTGCCTGGACGAGCAGGGGCGACCGCTGATCCTGATCAGCCGCATCGCCCAGCATACCCACAACCTGCAAAAGGACCCGAAATGCTCGCTGCTGGTGGGCGAGCGCGAAGCGGAAGACGTGCAGGCCGTCGGGCGCCTGACTTATCTGGCCGAGGCCCAAATGATCGAGGGCGAGGACGCCATCGAAGCCGCAGCCGCACGCTACTACCGCTTTTTCCCCGACTCGCAGAATTATCACAAGGCCCATGATTTCGATTTCTGGGTGCTGCAACCGGTGCGGCATCGTTACATCGGCGGTTTTGGCGCCATCCACTGGGTCAACGATCTGAACCTGGCCAACCCCTTCGCCGGCAAGGCCGAGGTGAGCATGATCGAGCACATGAACAGCGACCATGCCAAGGCCATCGCGCACTACGTGGAGCTGGCCGGGCTGCCGAAAACCTCGCCGGCGCAGATGGTCGGTATCGACAGCGAAGGCATGCATCTGCGCATCGGCCAGGGCGTCTATTGGTTGTCGTTCCCGACGCCATGTAACACTCCGACACAAGTTCGCGAGGCCTTGATTTTCCTGGCTCACGCAGAGCATTGGCCGAAAAATGAAGCGGTCGACGCTTGAATTCACGAAACGGCGACGTCATCTAAGGTGAACTGGCAAGGCTTTCTTGCTTGTGTTGAGGAACCATTTGATGCGCCCTTTTTTGTTGCTCTTTCTGCTGTTTCCGGTGTTGGAGCTGTTCGTATTCGTCAAGGTGGCAGGGGCCATCGGGTTTTTCCCGGCCCTGCTGCTGATCATTCTCGGCTCCATGTTCGGTGTGTTCGTGCTGCGTGTCGCCGGCCTGGCCACGGCACTACGTGCCCGTGAAAGCCTCAACCGCGGCGAATTGCCCGCCCAGACCATGCTCGAAGGCCTGATGCTGGCGTTGGCCGGTGGTTTGCTGATTCTTCCGGGCTTCATCAGCGATGTCGTCGGTCTCCTGATGCTGTTGCCGGCCAGCCGTCGTCTGCTGGCCGGAAAAATGCGCCAGCGTGCCGAGGAACAGGCGATGCGTCAGCGCGCCTTTGCCGACGATCTTCAACCCCGTGGCGGTCCCGTGCCACGCGAACCGCTGGGCCGCGAGCCAAACGTGATCGAAGGTGAATTCGAGCACCGCGATACCAAGTAATACGCCTGGCGACACGGCACCTTCGGGTGCCGTGTTCGTTTGCAGGGCATCGATAAGAAAATTTTTCGCTGCCCGCCCTTGTAATAAGCATATGCGCCCTTATGTATCGGTCACCGCAAGGTTTCTGGCGTTCACGCCAGACAGACTTCCGCGGTTCGCTTGGCGAGCCGCACCCGGCGCCGCCGGATTTTGTTAAACCCGCCGGGACTACACCGGCCGATGAAAACCACAATTAGGAGAGATCGACAATGAAGCTTCGTCCTCTGCATGACCGCGTCGTCATCCGTCGCAGCGAAGAAGAAAAGAAAACCGCTGGCGGTATCGTCCTGCCAGGTTCGGCTGCTGAAAAAGCCAACCACGGTGAAGTCCTGGCTGTCGGCACCGGCCGTGTGCTGGAAAACGGCGAAGTGCGTGCACTGTCCGTCAAAGTGGGCGACAAGGTTGTGTTCGGTCCTTACTCCGGCAGCAACACTGTGAAAGTCGACGGCGAAGACCTGCTGGTAATGAGCGAGAACGAAATCCTCGCTGTTATCGAAGGCTGATAACCCCCGTTCATTTTCCCGCTATTACAAAGCATTCAAGGAATATCGATCATGGCTGCTAAAGAAGTTAAATTCGGCGATTCCGCCCGCAAGAAAATGCTCGTTGGTGTAAACGTCCTGGCTGACGCTGTAAAAGCGACCCTGGGTCCGAAAGGCCGCAACGTGATTCTGGAAAAGAGCTTCGGCGCTCCGACCATCACCAAGGACGGCGTTTCCGTAGCCAAGGAAATCGAACTGGAAGACCGTTTCGAAAACATGGGCGCGCAGCTGGTCAAAGACGTTGCCTCCCGTGCCAACGATGACGCTGGCGACGGTACCACCACCGCTACCGTTCTGGCTCAGGCGATCGTCAACGAAGGCCTGAAAGCCGTCGCTGCCGGCATGAACCCGATGGACCTCAAGCGCGGCATCGACAAGGCGACCGTTGCTGTCGTCAAAGAGCTCAAAGCACTGTCCAAGCCATGCGCTGACACCAAGGCCATCGCTCAGGTAGGTACCATCTCCGCCAACTCCGACAACTCCATCGGCGACATCATTGCCGAAGCCATGGAAAAAGTCGGTAAAGAAGGCGTGATCACCGTTGAAGAAGGCTCGGGCCTGGAAAACGAACTGTCGGTTGTTGAAGGCTTGCAGTTCGACCGTGGCTACCTGTCCCCTTACTTCGTCAACAAGCCGGACACCATGGTGGCCGAGCTGGACGGCCCGCTGATCCTGCTGGTCGACAAGAAAATCTCGAACATCCGCGAAATGCTGCCAGTGCTGGAAGCCGTTGCCAAAGCCGGCCGTCCACTGCTGATCAGTGCCGACGACGTTGAAGGCGAAGCCCTGGCGACTCTGGTTGTGAACAACATGCGTGGCATCGTCAAAGTCGCAGCCGTCAAGGCGCCTGGCTTCGGCGACCGTCGCAAGGCCATGCTGCAGGACATCGCCGTTCTGACCGGCGGTACCGTCATCTCCGAAGAGATCGGCCTGAGCCTGGAAAGCACCACCCTGGAGCACCTGGGCAACGCCAAGCGCGTCACCCTGTCCAAGGAAAACACCATCATCGTTGACGGTGCTGGCGTACAGGGCGACATCGAAGCACGTATCGCCCAGATCCGTGCCCAGGTTGCCGAAACTTCCTCGGACTACGACCGTGAAAAACTGCAAGAGCGTCTGGCCAAGCTGTCCGGCGGCGTTGCGGTGATCAAGGTTGGCGCCGGTTCCGAAGTTGAAATGAAAGAGAAGAAAGCCCGCGTTGAAGACGCCCTGCACGCTACCCGTGCAGCCGTTGAAGAAGGCGTGGTACCTGGCGGTGGCGTAGCGCTGATCCGCGCTCTGCAGACCCTGGCTGACCTGAAAGGCGACAACGCTGACCAGAACGTCGGTATCGCAGTTCTGCGTCGCGCAATCGAAGCACCACTGCGCCAGATCGTTGCCAACTCCGGCGACGAGCCAAGCGTGGTAGTCGACAAGGTCAAGAACGGTCAGGGCAGCTTCGGTTACAACGCTGCGACCGGCGAATACGGCGACATGATCGAAATGGGTATCCTGGACCCAACCAAGGTCACCCGTTCGGCTCTGCAAGCTGCAAGCTCCATCGGCGGTCTGATCCTGACCACCGAAGCAGCCGTTGCTGATGCACCGAAGAAAGACGCACCTGCTGGCGGCGGCATGCCAGACATGGGCGGCATGGGCGGCATGGGCGGCATGATGTAAGCCAGCCTTACCCCGTACGAAAAAACCCCGCCTGCGATGAGCAGGCGGGGTTTTTTATTGCGGTTCAGAAAGTCGTGTCGTTTATGGAGGGCGCTTCGCGGGCAAGTCGTATCGCCCGCGAGGACCTCGGATCAGGCACCGACAGGCTGGGCCTTGGTCACTTTCTCTGCCGGGGAAGCCGGACGATAAAGAATCCAGTAGTACGACCCCAGGCAAATCAGCCAGCAGAACACTGCCGTCCAGACGTTGTGGGAGAAGAAGTGCGCGCCCTGCATCATTCGACCGATGGAGAACACCGAACCCAGGGTGAAAGCGAAGACGAGCGCAGCGCGGGCCAGGCGTGGTCGACGGTCACGCAATACGAAGAACAAGGCGAACAGGGTGAAGCCGGTCGCGGCATGTCCACCGGGCCAGCAGCGGCCAGGTTTTTCGGTAGGCGGACGCGGGCTCAACAATTCGCTGTATTTTTCATGGCCACCGAACTGTTCGAGGCTCCACGGGCATTGCACGGCTGTCACTGCTTTCATGGGCGTGACAAACGATGTCGCCAAACCGAGGGACAGCACCAGGCAGCCCAGTTCCCGCTTGAGCGGTTTGAGCCTGCCGATCAGGAACGAGCCGACAAAACCCAGGATGGCGAATACCGAGAAGGCAATGACCACTTGCTTGGCACGGTCATGCAGGATCGTTTCGAGGAAATAACTGTGCCTGCCGACAAAACCACCGGCGGCCGGGTCGTAAAACATCCTGGCGAGGTCCATGTCCAGGGACGTCAGCTCCAGTAATAGCAAAGTGATTGCCGTGACGGCGGGGACACCCAGAAACACCCACAAGTTGAGCGGGCGAGAGACGGGGCGGGCAACGGTTGATGACATGCTGGATCCTGAACTAAGGAAAAGCCCCGGGGCATCAGCCCGGGGCCATTCGGTTTTCATTTGCTGACTTGGTCGGTGCCCTCCTTGGGCGCCCTCCAGCCAAGCAGCTGCTGCTTGAAGCCATAACTGGCGGTTTGGTAATAAGTGATTGCCCGGCCGATCAACGGATCGCTGGCGGTTGCCCGGGACTCGCGACTGTCGGTCAGCGCTTCATCGTGGCGGCGCAGTCCCTGGCGCGGGCTCAGGATCGCCAGATCCTTGCCGTCGAACAAGCCCAAGTGCTGATAGTTGCCGATCACCACACGCGGTGGCAGTGAGTTTTCCTGCAACAGATTGCGGCCGAAGAACGTCGACTGGTAATCAAGATTCAGCAGGCCCATCAATGTAGGGGCCAGGTCGATCTGACTGGCCAGTTGTGCGGTCTCGCGCGCTTCTATCAGCTTTGGTGCATAGATGAACAATGGAATCTGGTAGTTGTTGACCGGCAAGTCCTCCTTGCCGGCGCTTCCTGCCGTGTGGTCGGCGACAAAAACGAAGATTGTACTGTCGAACCAGGGCTTTTTACGCGCCTGATCGAGGAACTGACCAATGGCATAGTCGGTGTACTTCACTGCACCGTCGCGCCCGTTACCCGATTTGATATCGATCCGATTGTCCGGATAGGTGTACGGACGATGGTTGGACGTCGTCATCAGTTGCAGCAGAAACGGTTGCTGCTTCGCGTAATCGGCGTCAGCCAGTTTCATCGCCTGCGTGTAGAGATCTTCGTCGGCCATGCCCCAGGCGTTCTTGAAGTGAATTTCCGACTCTTCGACGCTGCTCTGGTCCACGACGCGATAACCGTTGCCGCTGAAGAAGGCGTTCATGTTGTCGAAATAACCGCGGCCGCCGTAGACGAACACACTGTCGTAACCTTTGGCGTTGAGTTGCTGGCCCAGGCTGGCGAAGCCGCTCTCACGACCCACGCGTTTGACAATCGAGCGGCCCGGCGTTGGCGGAATCGCCAGGGTGATGGCTTCCAGACCACGATCGGTGCGGGTACCGGTGGCATAGAAGTTGTTGAAATACAGGCTTTGCTTGCGCAAGGCATCCAGGTTCGGCGTCAGATTGCGTTCGTCGCCGTTGCTGCCCATGTACTTGGCACTGAAGCTTTCGATAGTCACCAGAATGATGTTGGGCTTGCGTTCGCTACCGGGGTTGTCGATGTCCCGGCGGATATCCAGCGGGTCGTTGCCGACGAAGCGGGCGTTGGGCTCGCTCAACTCCGCGCGGATCTGCTGTGCAACGACGGCTGCCGGCAGGGTGCTGTAGAACTGCGGGTAATCCAGTTCGTTGTTACGGAAAGCGGCGAAGAACTGGTACGGGCCGTTGCTCGCCAGTTCGTTCTGATAGGCGTTGCCGCCCTGGGCGCGTGGAGCATCCTGGCTGAGCAGTTGCATGCTCAATCCGGCGACAATCAGTAGGCCCAGCACACCCAACAGCCGCCGGCGCATTGGCGGCAAGGGGGCGTTCAGGGCTGCATTGAACAATTTGCGCAAGGCAAGGCTCAACACGACAGCCAATACCGCGAGGATGCTCAGCAGCGTGCCGATCGGATAGGACTCAAGCAGGTTGTTCAGCACCTCGTCGGAATACACCAGGTAGTCGACGGCAATGAAGTTGAAGCGCACGCCGAACTCATCCCAGAACAACCACTCGGCTACCGAGGTGAACAACATCGCGAACAGACTGATGGTCAACAGCCCCTGGAGAAACCAGCGATGACCGCGACGGCGCCACAAGGCTTGCGGACAGAGCAACAGATACACGCCCATGGGCAGGACCGCATAGGCAATGAAGCCGAGGTCGTAAAGCAGACCGATGCCGAAAACCGACAGATAACCGCTACCGGCCTCATCCAGATGCGTGAGCAGCAGAACCATTCGGGTCAGGAAAAAGATGACCAGCCAGCAGCCGGAAATCAGCAGCAGAAAGCGCATGGGCGCCGTTTTCAGTACATCCATTGGCAACATTCCTTATAGCAATCAGTACCAAGTTACTCCCGCATCTGTCGCGGGCGTGTGAAGCGATGGTTAAAAACCCGTCAACAGGCTGCCTTTTCCGAAGGCGCCCAACCGGCGTAGCGTAACGCTAGCCGTGAGCCACACTTGGCCTTAAGCTGCGCGGGCCAAGACGGCCGTTACTGTGTACGGAGAGATGCCCATGCGAATTTTATTGGTTGAAGACAACCGCGATATCCTGGCCAATCTGGCCGATTACCTGGGGCTCAAAGGATACACCGTGGACTGCGCGCAGGACGGTTTGTCGGGCCTTCACCTGGCGGCTACCGAGCACTACGATTTGATCGTGCTCGATATCATGTTGCCCGGCATCGACGGCTACACGCTTTGCAAGCGCTTGCGTGAAGATGCCCGACGTGACACGCCGGTGATCATGCTGACCGCGCGCGATCAACTGGATGACCGCCTGCAAGGCTTCAAGTCCGGTGCCGACGACTACCTGATCAAGCCTTTCGCCCTGTCGGAACTGGCGGCGCGGATCGAGGCGGTCATGCGGCGTACCCAAGGTGGCGGGCGTCGTACCCTGCAAGTGGGTGATCTTAGCTATGACCTGGACACACTGGAAGTCTCCCGTGATGGCCGATTGCTCAAACTCAACCCGGTAGGCCTTAAATTGCTGGCGGTGCTGATGCAGAAAAGCCCCCACGTATTGCGCCGCGAAATACTCGAAGAGGCCCTGTGGGGCGATGACTGCCCCGATAGCGACAGCTTGCGCAGTCATGTCCACCAATTGCGCCAGGTCATCGACAAACCGTTTGCCAAACCGCTGCTGCACACCGTACATGGCGTGGGTTATCGCTTGGCAGAGGGCCGAGATGGAGTTTAAGCAAAGCCTTGCCCAACGCATCATCATTGCCTTTGCGCTGATGAGCGCATTGGTGGCAGGCGCCTTTGCCATGGGCATCGTCGCCACTGTGCATCTGGTGGAAGAAAAGCTGATTTCAGCAGGGCTTGGCGGCGATTTGCAGCGCCTGCTGTTGATGGATAACTTTTCAGACTGGAACCATCGCCCGGAACCGGATCAGCTGTTCTATTTCAGTGGCGGGCCGGGCGATTTCGAGTTGCCCAAGGATCTGCGGCACCTGGATCCCGGCTTCCACGAGGTGTTCCGCGAGCAGCTGTCGTACCACGCGATGGTCGAAATCGTCGACGGGCGGCGCTATGTGCTGTTGCAGGACCAGAGCGATTTCGAAGAGCGTGAACGGGTCCTGTTCGCTGTAGTGCTGGTTGGCTTTGTGCTCAGCCTGGCCCTGGCGGTTTTTCTTGGCTGGGTCCTGGCGCGCAGGGTCATGGCGCCGGTTGTACGCCTGGCTCGTCAGGTGCGGCATCGCGACCAGTTGCTGGGCCTGGCCCCGCCGCTGGCGCCGGATTATGCGGCAGATGAAGTGGGTGAGCTGGCGGTGGCATTCGACGTGACACTGGGTCGACTGCGCCAGGCGTTGACCCGTGAGCGGTTGTTCACCAGTGACGTCAGCCATGAGTTGCGTACGCCGTTGATGGTATTGGCCACCTCCTGCGAGTTGTTGCTGGAAAATCCGGGTATCGACCAGCGCAGTCGCGCTCAGGTCGAACGAATGGCCCGTGCCAGTGAAGAAATGCGCGAACTGGTGCAGACCTTCCTGATGCTGGCCCGTGCCCAGCGCGAAGACGCCAGCATGTCACCCAAACAAACGTTGGGTGGCGTGGCCGACGGACTGATCAATCTATGGCGAGAGCCGATCGAAGCCAAAGGCTTGAAACTGGTTTTCGAGCCGGGCCAGCCAAACGATTCCGGATACAACGCAACGTTCCTGCATGCGGTCATGGGGAACCTGTTGCGTAATGCACTGCACTACACCGAACGCGGATTCATTCGTCTGAGTCTGTCGGCCAGCGGTTTCGTGGTCGAGGACAGTGGCGTGGGTATTCCCGAGGAAAAGCGCGAAGCGATGTTCGAGCCGTTTGTGCGCGGCGACGAGAAGCGCGGGGAAGGCCTGGGCCTGGGACTGTCACTGGTGCAACGTATCTGCGAGAACCAGGGCTGGACCGTCAGCCTGACGAATATGGAGCCCAATGGTTGCCGTTTTCAGGTAGACCTGAATGCGTCGCCCGCCAGATGATCGACCGGGGGCCCGCAAAAAATCTGACGGGTGGCATGCGTTGCAGGGTTCCTGAGTCGATTCAGCTTTTGCAGAACATTATTTTCACAAAGGTATAACCTGACGCTGACGGGGCGCTAAGTAGGGTGGTCGTCATATAAAGCTCAGGAGACCTCGAAGATGGTTGACGGCCCGATCAAGCTGGGTTTTTCCGAAAAGTACGACGATGAGGACACTCAACGGTACTTGAGCAATCACCGGGAGGGTCTCGTGCGTCGTTTGTCTCACTGGCGCAATGAACATCTGGTCAGAAAAGCACTGGCATTGGCGGGCGAACCGGGACTTGTACTCGATTTGCCCTCCGGAACCGGGCGTTTCTGGCCATTGCTGGCAGAAAAGAGCAACCGCGTGATCATCGGCGCGGATAACTCCGAGTCCATGCTGAAGGTGGCGAAACAGGCGCAGCCTGTCGATGTGGTGAAGCGGGTACAGACCTTGCGCACCTCAGCCTTTGATATCGCTTTGCCCGATAACGCGGTCGACAGCATTTTCTGCATGCGTCTGCTCCATCACATTGGCGAAGCCGAGCATCGATTGACCCTCTTGCGCGAGTTCGAACGCGTTACCCGTGACAGCGTCATTCTTTCGATGTGGGTGGACGGCAATTACAAAGCCTGGAAGCGCAAGCGCCTGGAGAAAAGCCGCGAGCAGCCAGGTTATCAAAATCGATTTGTGCTGCCTCGCGCTACGGTGGAGGAGGAGTTTGAGCAGGCAGGTTTTCGAATTCAGGAACGTCTCGACTTTTTTCCACTCTATGCGATGTGGCGGGTTTACGTATTACGCAAGAGGTAACTCAATGGCAGTGCAGTGCGGTGGTGGTTCGCGTTCTTTATCAAGCACCTGGCCGTGTGTGTCCGGTAGCGGTGACGCAACCTGTGGCGAGGTCAGGAAATGCCGGCAGCATTCGACCGCCCAGGGCATGAAACCAGTGCGCCGCCACTCGTCGTTCAGTCAGGCGCATTGGAACAAAGTCGTCTATTTTTACAAGACGGCGTTTGGCAGCGCTATCAAAGGTTTACAGCAATGAAACTCGAAGTTGCGCGAGGTTTGTTTTTGGTAGGAGCCTTGGCAGTTGCTTCACTTGCAGTGGCTGCCTGGGAACAGCCACGCATGCAAGTTTTCAGTTCAGGAAGTGGCGAATATTGCCCACTGCCACGGGTCGCCAAGACATCCGTGGCCAAACAGCCCGATCATGATTTGCTGCTGTTTCTCTTCGGACTCCAACAAGGATTGAGACCGCAAAGTTGAAAAAATTGAAGCCCAAGTAAAAGGCCCCGTATCAACGGGGCCTTTTTCATTGCGGCGCAACCTATCGATTGATCGTGGGAGCATGCCTGTGGATCAGTCAAACCTCGGTGCAGGCTCGTCAGTGTCGGGCCTTGTCGGGTTTTGCCAGCAACGTATACACGCACGGCAATACAAACAACGTGAACAGCGTGCCGATCGACATCCCCGTGGCGATCACCGTCCCGATGTCGAACCGGCTGACAGCACCCGCGCCCGTGGCGATGATCAACGGCACCATGCCGAAGACCATTGCGGCGGTTGTCATCAACACCGGGCGCAAGCGAATGGCCGCCGCTTCCTCCACGGCCTCGCGCGGCGTCAGGCCCTTGTCCTTGCGCAACTGGTTGGCGAACTCGACGATCAGAATCCCGTGCTTGCTGATCAAGCCGATCAGCGTCACCAGCCCGACCTGGGTGTAGATATTCATGCTCGACCAGCCCAGAAACAGCGGAAGCAAGGCGCCGCAGATCGACAGCGGCACAGTGACCAGGATCACCATCGGATCGCGGAAACTTTCGAACTGGGCGGCCAGCACCAGGAAAATGATGGCCAGGGCCAGGGCGAAGGTGACCCACAGCGCGCTGCCTTCCTGCACGTATTGGCGCGATGCGCCTGCGTAGTCGAAGGCAAATCCTGTCGGCGCCTCTTCCCGGGCGATCTGGCGTACGGTGTCGATGGCTTCCCCCATGCTGACCAGCGGTACGCCGGAAAGAATCGCCGAGTTCAGCTGCTGGAACTGGTTCAGTTGCCTTGGGCGCGCCCGATCGGTCACGTGGATCAGCGTCGACAGGGCCAGCAGTTCACCCTTGCTGTTCCTGACGTAGTAGTTGTTAAGCCAGTCGGGGTTATCCCGGAAAGGGCGCTCGACCTGGGCAATGACTTTGTAACTGCGACCTTCGATGGTGAAACGGTTGATTTCCGCCTCGCCCAGCAGGGTCGCCAGCGTTCCGCCCAGGTCCTGCATGGACACGCCCATCTGCGCAGCCTTGGCGCGGTCGATATCCACCACCACTTCCGGTTTGTCGAAGGCCAGGTCGACGTCGACAAACGCGAACTTGCCAGACTCCATCGCGCGTTTTTTTACCCGGTCGACCACTTGCAGCAGCAACTCGTAGTCGTTGGCGGTGTTGATGACGAACTGAAACGGCAGACCCTCGCCGGTGCCCGGCAACGAAGGCAGGTTGAAGCCGAAAATCTGCAGTCCCGGGATGCTCTCCAGCTTGGCCTGGACATCCGGCAAAATCTGCATCTGGGTCCTGTGACGCTGGTTCCACGGCTTGAGCAGAAAACCGCCGATACCCGATTGCACACCGTTGAAGCCGTTGATCTGGAACGATGAGTAATACTCTGGAAACGCCTTGAAGATGTGGATGAATTCGTCGGTGTAGGTGTTCAGATAGTCGAGGTTGGTCGGTTGCGGAGCGCTGGCCATCATGAAGATGATGCCCTGGTCCTCATCCGGCGCCAGTTCGGACTTGGTGAACTTGAGCAGCACCGGAATCAGGCACAGCACGATGACGGCAAACACCAGCACCACCGGGCGGGTGTTCAGCGTACCGTGCAGCAGCCGTTGGTAGCGGTGCTTGAGACTTTCGAATATCAGGTCGAGTCGGTGGGCCAGGCCGGTAGGGTTTTCATCGTGACGCAGCAGGAAGGCGCACATCATCGGCGACAGGGTCAGGGCAACGATGCCGGAAATCACCACGGCCCCGGCCAGGGTCAGGGCGAACTCCTTGAACAACGCCCCGGTAAGGCCGGTCAGGAAGCCGATCGGCGCATACACCGCCGCCAGGGTAATGGTCATGGAAACCACCGGCATGGCGATTTCCCGCGCACCCTCGAGGGCTGCCTCCAGGGGTGTCTTGCCTTCCTCGATGTGTCGGTGGATGTTCTCCACCACCACGATGGCGTCGTCCACCACCAGACCGATGGCCAACACCATCGCCAGCAGGGTCAGCAGGTTGATCGAGTACCCCATCATCTGCATGAAGAACATCACGCCGATCATCGACAGGGGAATGGTGACCACCGGAATGACCACCGAGCGCAGCGCCCCGAGGAACAGGAATACGACCACGATGACGATAAGCACCGCTTCGAACAGGGTTTTCACCACTTCGTCGATCGAGGCCTGGATGAACAGTGTGGCGTCGTAGGCAATTTCAGCCTTGAGGTTCGGCGGCAACTGCGCTTCAAGGTCGGGCATGATCTTGCGCACTTCCTTGATCACATCCAGCGGGTTGGCGCCTGGCGTGGCCTTGATGCCGATATACACGGAGGGCGTGCCGCCGAAGGAGCTGATGGTGTTGTAGTTTTCCGCGCCCATCTCGACCCGCGCAACGTCACGCAACAGCACACGGCTGTCACCCTCGACCTTGAGGGGGATGGCCGCAAAGGCTTCGGCGGATTTGAGTTCGGTGCTGGCGTTGATGCTGGTGACGACATATTCACCCTTGACCTCGCCTGCGGCGGAGAGAAAGTTGTACTGGCGCACGGCGTTGGTCACATCGCTGGCGGTCAGGCCAAATCCGGCAAGCTTCACCGGGTCCAGCCAAAGGCGCATCGCGAATACCTGGTTACCGAGAATTTCGGCTTCAGCCATCCCCGGCAGGGTCGCCAGTTTCGGCTGGATCACCCGCGACAGGTAATCGGTGATCTGCGGGTTGCTCAATTGCTTGCTGAAAAAGCTGATGTACATCAGGGCCGAGGCATCGGCTGCTTCCTTGCTCAGGACCGGGTCTTCGGCGTCCTGGGGCAACTGGTTCTTGACCTCATTGGCCTTGGCCAGCAATTCGGTGAACAGGCGGTCGCTGTTGGAGCCGATGCGCGCATAGATGGAGATCACCGAGAAGTTCTGGCGACTGACCGACGTCATGTAGTCGATGCCCTCGGCGCTGGCCAGGCTTTGTTGCATCGGCTGGGTGATGTAGCCCTGGATCGTTTCGGCGTTGGCACCCGGGTAGGCGGTGGTCACGGTGATCAGGGCGTTTTCCATCTGCGGATACTGGCGCAGCGGCAACTTGCTCCAGGCCTGGAAACCCAGCAGTACGATCAGCAGGCTGACCACGGTGGCCAGCACCGGGCGACGGATGAACGGATCGGTAAAAGCCATTGGAGATTCCTTGATCAATCGGCGCGCGGCTGACTGTTCTTTTCGGCCAGGGTCTTGTCGTCGGAGATGGCGATGTGCGCGCCGTTGTCCAGTTTGATCTGGCCGGCGGTGACCACGGTTTCGCCGTTCTGCACGCCTTTGGTGATCATCACCATCGCATCGCGGCGTTCACCGGTTTCGACGAAACGCCGTTCGGCAATCAGGACAGGCTGGCCCTTGTCGTCTTTGACCAGGCTGCCGTCTTCAGCTTTTTTTTGCACCGCGACATACACCGAATTGCCATACAGCGTGTAGGTGATGGCGCTCTCCGGTACGACGATGCGCGGCTGCGAGTCGGGAAGGATGACCTGCAGGCTGGCGAACATCCCCGGCAACAGCTTGCCGTCGGGGTTGGCCAGGGTCGCGCGGACCTGCACGTTGCGTGTGCTGTTTTCGACCTTCGGGTTGATTGCACTGATGGTGCCGGGAAACGTCTGCGTCGGAAAAGCCGCGACAATGATTTGCACCGATTGTCCGACGGCGATCTTCGGCACCGATTGCTCGGGGACGAAAAAGTCCACATAGAGGCTGCTGAGGTCTTGCAGGGTGGCAATCATGGTGCCGGTGGCGACGTAATCGCCGACGTCCACCTGACGGATGCCAATGGTCCCGCTGAAGGGGGCAAGGATGCTTTTTTTGCCGAGCGCGGCCTTGAGCTGATTGACGGTGGCCTTGCTTTTCTTCAGTACCGCCGAGAGCCGGTCGAACTCGCCCTTGGAAATGGCCTGGCTGCCCACCAACTGGCTACCGCGGGTGTAGTCGACCTGTGCCAGCCCGAGATCGGCCAGGGCGGTTTCGAGCAAGGCACTTTCCACGGCGCTGTCGAGCCGGATGATCGGCTGGCCCGCCTTGACCTTCTGACCCGATTCGAATTGCACGTCGACCACAGTGCCGTCGGTTTCCAGGCTCAGGTCCACACCCTGCAGTGCCTTGAGCGTGCCGACAGTAGGCAGGCGGGCTTGCCAGGGCTGTTCGGTGGCCGTGGCCACGGCGACACTGATCGGTGGTTTAGGTGCGGCAAAGCCCTGGATCATCGTATAGATGGAGAAGGCTTTGTACCCGGCCAGCACCAGCACGATCAGCAGCACAACACCCAACATGATCAGCATGCGGCGACGCAGCATATTTCCAGTTCCTTGGAGAAAATCAGGTGAGACAGTGGGGCACATTACCGCGAGTGAGAAGGGGATTCCAACTGACACTTTTCTCAGGTTGACGCCAAACCCTGTAGGAGCGAGCACGCTCGCGAAAGATGTCAGGGGCAGCGCTGGCTGTCAGGACGCCCGCGGCGCCCCGACATTCTTCGCGAGCATGCTCGCTCCTACACGGGTCCGTCGCGTCAGATCAGATGCAGGTGGTTGTCCCAGAGACCTGCCGGAAGGTCCAACGGTTTTGCAACCAAATCTGTCTGACGACAATCGTAGTAACGGCAGCGTCCCTGGCCCGAGGTCACGACAAACCCGTCGGCCACTGCACCCACGCCGGCGCAATCGGGCAGAGGGGCGTCCAGGCGCACTTCGCCGCTGTCCAGGTCCCAGATGAAGAAACGGTTGCCCCGTGGGGCGGTCAACGCCACCAGGCGCAAGTCACTGTGGACGGCGACACTCGCGGTGTAGTGACCCATGGCTTGCAGCTGATGCTCGGGCACGGGGAATGCCACGAAGGGTTGGCCGGGACGCTTGATCGCCAGCAGCTCCGATTGCTCATGGGATGCGCCCATGAATTGCTGGCCGGCGACGATGGTGCCGTCACTGGCAATCCCGAGGTGGCGCACGCTGTTCATCTGCTGGGCGAGGGTTTCCTTGCTCAGCAGGGTGCCGTCGCGTTGCATCAGGACCAGGCTCGGCTCCATGGCATCGAGGTTCATCTCGACCCGGCTTTCGGCTTCCGTACGAATGCCGCCGTTGGCCACCACCAGGGTTTCGCCATCGGGCATCCACGACACCTGGTGCGGACCAATGCCATGGGTGGAAATCTCGCCACTGTGCACCAGCCGTTCGCCTTCGAAGCGGTAGACCCCGAGCAGGCCTCGACCCGGATCGCTGGTGTCGTTTTCAGTGGCGTACAGCCAGTCGCCACTCTTGTGAATCACCGCGTGACCGTAGAAATGCCGGTTGGGCCGCGACGTCACGGTTTGCAGCAACGTGCCGTCGCGCAGGTCGATCAGGTAACTCTCGGTGCCCGGACGCCGGGCAACGAACAGCGCGATCGGCAATGTCGGGTGGTTGATGATGTCGTGGCAACGCTGGCTGACCTGAGTGGCAAACGCCCGGGTGCCATCGAGCCGATAACCGACGGCGTAGTGCTTGCCGTCGGTATCGTCCCGCGCCGAAAGCAGCAGCGGGCTTTTGTCTTTCTGCTTGAACAGCTTCCAGCCGCCCAGTGTCACCGCACACAGCAGCAAGCTACCCAAAGTCAGAGCCTGGCGTCGCAGCATGGCACTCGCCCTCATCAGTCACCGTCGTTGGCGTTGAAGCCCAGTTGGATGCCCAGCGCCTTGGCCAGATCGCTTTCTTGCAGGCGATGGACAACGTTGAGGCTGTCATAGAGATCGTTGAGCTGCTGGCGACCGGCGTCGTCATTGAGCATCTCGGTCAACGAACGCTGGTTGCTGGCGAACAGTTTCAACGAGGCGGCATAGGCGGCGTCGATCTTGTCGGCCAACGGTTTCTGGTCGCTTGGCAACAGGCTGCGCAAGCCTTTGTTGTCGACACCTTCCCAGACTGTTCTGGCGGCGGCGAGGCTGGTTTCCATGCCGGCCAGGGACGACTGGCTACGCCATGCATCGGCCTGGAATGGCTGCGGAACACCTTTGGTCTGGCGACCCATCGGCGTGCCGAGTTTTTTCTTCAGGGTATCGATGGCGGTGACCTGCACGCGCAGCAGGTCGGCGATGGCCTCATGGGAGTCGGCGTAGCGCTGGTTCGGGAACTTGCTCATCTGCGCGAGCATGCCGTCGGTGTTGTTCCAGGTCTTCAGAATGTCTTCGGCCAACTGCTTCTGGCGTTCGCCGATGGCGACCAGCAGCGGGCAGTATTTGGCTTTCTGCTCAGCGTTGGCCACGTCAGGCTTGCTGTCGAACAGAATGTATTCGTAGGCCGAAAGGCCCTGCACGACGACGCTGGACTTGGCCAGCGCCGCGGCATCGATCTGCGGCTGGCTGCTGACCAGTTGCTCGACCTGGCGACCGACCAGGTTTTTCTTGTCCGGCCAGAATTGCACCTGCCAGGAACGGTTGCCTTCGGCCAGCGGCCCGATCAGCAGGGGTTGCAGCTCGGCCCAGGCTTTTTGCGCGTGCAGGAAATCGGCACGGGCGGTTTCCAGGCTTTCCTTGCCTTCGCAGTAGGCGAGGGCGCTGACGGCCAACTGGCGGTCGGCTTCGACCCAGCGGGTATAGCTCGGCAGGATCACCGACTTGGCGATGGCCGCCGAAGTGACGGCCTGTGGATCCTGTGGCGAACAGGCGCCCAAGGCCAGCGCGGCCAGGCTGGTGAACAACAATTTGTGACGAAACATGTAAAGCTCCCGCTTGTGGAAGGGCTATTAAAGGGAATTCAAAAACGCCAGCAACGCAGCGCGCTGCCCGGCATCGAAAGTCAAAACCTGTTGTTGCGCCGCTTTTGCTTCGCCGCCATGCCAGAGCACGGCTTCGAGCAGGTTGCGGGCGCGACCGTCATGCAGGAACTGGGTGTGGCCACTGACTGTTTCGGTCAAACCGATGCCCCACAATGGCGGCGTACGCCAGTCGCGGCCGCCGGCCTGGAATTCGCTGCGGTTGTCGGCCAGACCATCGCCCATGTCATGCAGCAGCAGATCGCTGTAGGGGCGAATCACTTGACTGGCCAGTTCAGGCTCGGCGGCGTTGGCGGCGGTGGTGTATTTCGGTGTGTGACAAGTCTGGCACCCGGCCTGGTAGAACAGGTTCTTGCCGGCCAGTACCTGGGGCGTGCCGACATCGCGCCGCGCCGGTACGGCAAGGTTGCGGGTGTAGAACAGCACCAGGCGCAGGATGTTGTCGCTGACTTCCGGTTCACCCTCGGGGCCGGTCCCGCTCGGTGCCTGTTTGCAGGCGATTTGCGTGTCGGTGCAATCATCGAACGGCCTGAGGCTGGTCGTAAGGCCCATATCACCGGAAAACGCGTGAACATTCTGCTGATTGAGGCTCGGTTGACCGGCCTTCCAGCCAAATCGCCCAATCACGGTTTGCTGCAGGGCGTCATCCCAGACCCGGTTCGGGCGTCCGGCGATGCCGTTGTTTTCTTTCGCTTGCGCCTGGGCATTGGCCAGAATGTCGGTTTCAGCGATGGCCTCCAGCAAGCCCAGACCAATCATGGGCGGCGCGACGCGTGCCGAGAATCGGGTGTCGGGATGCATCGGCCCGTAACCCAGCTGGCTGATGTTCAAGGACGGTTTGCGCAATTCGACTTCGGTGCCGTCCTTGAAGCGGATGGGCACCGGCGTGTAATCGATCCGTACCTTGCCTTCAGGAGCAACGCCGGGCACGGCCATGTCCTGGAACTGTCCGCCATACACCGGTTCCGGCACGACGCCTTGCCGCTCGATGATGTGTGCGAAGGCTGGATCGTTGGGGATCGACAGCCGTACCAGCATCGATACGGCATTTGCCGCATCGGGCGCCGGCGGGTGTCCGCGACCGTCCTTGATGTGGCAGCCCTGACAGGCGTTGGTGTTGAACAGCGGCCCGAGACCATCACGTGCAGTGGTCGTCGAAGGAGCAATCACCCAGGGGCTGCGGAAGAAACTGTTGCCGACGCTGAAGTCCACGCGCCGCGAGGGCGGCAGGTTGGCCGAAGGCAGCGAAAAGGCGTTCTGATCGGTCTTGCGCACGGTCGTACCGCCACCGGAACGGGCTTCACCGGGTTCTGCCTTGGTAAAACGCGGGGCGTCATCGCAGGCACTCAGGCTCACAGCCAGAAACAGTGCGGACAAGCGAAGAAGCAGCGGAGGCATCGGACATCCTGCAAGACGAGCAAAACAAGGGCGCAAAGTCTAACAGGGGATGGGAATTTGAATAAGAGGAATTAGCGTTTGCTTGATTTGGTGCAGGTATTTCACTTGAGACCGCAGCGCTGCCATCGCTGGCAAGCCAGCTCCCACAATGGGCGGTGGTGTACTTAATTTTTGCGAACGCCACCTGACCTGTGGGAGCTGGCTTGCCAGCGATGGGGCCATGAGCATCACCGAAAAAGGCAGGAATGAAAAAGGCGACCCGAAGGTCGCCTTTTTGCGTTCACTCAACCAGCGTCAATCAGAACTCGTGATCGGCGTTATCCGGGTTCAGGTCGTTGATGCCCAGTTTGCCAGCAGCGGCTTCGATCGAACCGGTCTGCTTGACCAGCGAAGCGATGGCATCACGGACGATCTGATTGCCTGCCGTGTTGCCGGCAGCGATCAACTGGTCGTAGTGCTCACCCTTGTTGGCGTGGTCGACCATGATCTGAAGCTTGGCTTCGGTGGCAGCCAGGTCGGCTTTCAACGCGGTATCGGCAGCCGGATCGGCCTTGGCCACCAGGGACGACAGGCTGGCGCCGGTCATTTTGGTGCCATCGACACGGGTGTACTCGCCCAGGTACACGTTACGAATGCCCTTGGCATCGTAGAAGTGCGAGTTGTGGGTGTTGTCGCTGAAGCAATCCTGTTCGTCTTCAGGGGAGTTGGCTTCCAGGGAGACCTTCATGCGCTCGCCCGCCAGTTCGCCCAGCGACAGGCTGCCCATGCCGAACATCATCTTGCGCAGGCCGCTTTCAGCAGGTTCCGCTTCCAGTGTGGCGCGGTAGTTGTCGGCAACGTTCGGCTTCCAGTTGCCGACCATTTCTTCCAGGTCGCTGACCAGCAATTGGGTCACGGCCTTGAGGTAAGCGCGACGGCGATCGTTGTGACCGCCAGTGGCGCCGGCACCTTCCAGGTAGTCCGAAGCCGGACGGTTGCCGGCGCCAGGGCCGGTGCCGTTCAGGTCCTGGCCCCAGAGCAGGAATTCGATGGCGTGGTAGCCGGTGGCAACGTTGGCCTCGGAACCGCCCAGCTCGTTCAGGCTGGCGAGTTTTTCCGGGGTGATGTCTTTCACATCGACCTTGTCTTCGCCGATCTGGATTTCGGTATTGGCGATGATGTTGGCGGTGGCGCCCGGGTTACCCAGTGCGTGTTCGTAGGACTTGTCGACGTAATCGATCAGGCCTTCGTCCAGTGGCCAGGAGTTCACCTGACCTTCCCAGTCGTCGATGATGGTGTTGCCGAAGCGGAATACTTCACTTTGCAGGTACGGAACGCGAGCAGCGACCCAGGCAGCACGGGCGGCTTTCAGCGTGTCGGCGTTCGGCTTGGCGAGGAAAGCATCGACGGCGGTTTGCAGGGTCTTCGCGGTGGATTCGGCATCGCTGTACACAGCGAAAACCATGTCGGCGTAGTGGGCGACAACGGCTTTGGCCGCCGCTTCATCGACTTTACCGGCGCTGGCAGGCGCAGCGGCTGGAGCAGCCGGGGCAGCTGCGGTGCTGGCCGCTGGCGCAGGTGCGGCAGCTTTTTCTTTGTCCTTTCCTTCGCCGCAACCGGCGAGGGAAATTGCGATGGCCAACAGACTGGCAGTAGCCAGGGGCATACGAATCATGGCGAACATCCTGCTTCGATAGAGGGGGTGTGGCGCGAGCGGCGCGCAAAACTGCGACATAATGCAAATCTTTCGCATTATGTGTAAAGGCTGTAGCTGGAAATATTTCTTATTCAGAAATACCTGTAGGAGCGAGCAAGCTCGCGATGAATGCAAGTACGCCGCGGGGCATCAGGTTTCCAGCGTCATCATTGACGACCATCGCGAGCAAGCTTCGCTCCTACAGGTGCATCGGGTTTACCAAATAGCGGTGTGGGCACGCTGTGCCTGCTTGAGATAAAGGCTCAATTCCCGCGAAGGCAGTGGTTTGCTGTAGTGGTAGCCCTGACCTTCATGGCAGCCCTCGGAGATGATGTACGCCTCCTGTTCGGCGGTTTCCACGCCTTCGGCAATCACCTGCATGCCCAGGCTCTTGCCCAACTGGATGATGGCGCGAACGATGGTCGCATCGTCGTCGTCATCGAGCAGGTCCTGAACGAAGCTTTTGTCGATCTTGATTTTGTCCAGCGGCAGGCTTTTCAGGTAGCTCAACGACGAATAGCCCGTGCCGAAGTCGTCGATCGCGATCAGCGCACCGGAGCGGCGCAAGCTGAGCAAGTGCTGGGCCGCGGTACTGATGTCTTCCATCAGGCCGGTCTCGGTGACTTCCAGTTCCAGGCTGCGTGGTGGCAGGCGATACATCTGCAGCAGGTTGTTGACCACCCTTGGCAGTTCGGCGTGGTGCAATTGCACGGTAGACAGATTCACCGCCATGCGAAGCTCGATGAATCCCTGGTCGTGCCAGTCGCGCAATTGCCTGCAAGCCTGATCCAGCACCCACTCGCCGATGGCAATGATGGTTCCGTTCTGCTCGGCCAGCGGGATGAACAGGTCGGGTGGAACCAGCCCGTGTTCAGGGTGCTGCCAGCGGATCAGCGCCTCCACACCCACCACGCGCTTGTCGCGGTAACTGATCTGCGGTTGATAGACCAGATGGAACTGCCCGCGGGCCAACGCTTCGCGCAAGTCTTTTTCAAGCTCGCGACGCCTGCGCATCTCGGTGTCGACGCTGGCGATGTAAAACTGGTAACGATTGCGCGAGCGGGTCTTGGCCAGGGTCATGGTCTGCTCGGCTTTTTGCAGCAGTTTCTCGGTGCTGTCGCCGTCCTCGGGGAACAGGGTGATGCCGATGGTGGCTCGCAGGCGGATTTCCTGGTGATCGAGGGCAAACGCCGCTTCCAGGTCGTCGAGGATGCTTTGCGCCAGTTCGGCGGCTTCGTAGGGTTGTTCGATATCGGCCTGCACCAGGGCGAACTGGTCGCCACCCAGGCGGGCGAGGGCACCCAGGCGGCCGCTGTGGGCACGCAGGCGGTCGGCCAGGGCCAGCAGCAACTGGTCGCCGGTCTGGTAACTGAACTGTTCGTTGACACCCTTGAAGTCATCGAGGCCGACGCACAGAACCGCCACTCGCCGTTGCAGTTTGCCGGCATCGACGAGAATCTTGTCCAGTTGTGTTTGCAGTTGCTGGCGGTTCGGCAGACCGGTGAGGAAATCGTACTGGGCCATGCGCAGCAGGCTGTTTTCCGCCTCGTGGCGCAGATGGGTGTTGCGTTCGATGGACTCCAGCAACTGGTTCGCTGTGTTGATCCAGATGCCCAGTTCGTTTTTTTCGTGCCCCTTGAGCAGCGGAATCTTGTGCTCGCTGGGGCGATCGGGATTGATTTCAGTCAGGTGTTCGATGATGCGCGACAGGGGTTTGGTCAGCAGCCAGTGGTAGACCAGGTACAGCACCAGTCCCATCGCCAGGGCACGCAACACGCCGGAAATGAAGATAATCACCGAGCTTACGATAAAACCCTGACCGTAGGTGGCGGTGTCGAGCGTGATGCTCAAGTCACCGTAATACTCGCTGTAAGGACCACGACCTACCAGTTGCGTCGTAAAGGTGCGTTCCTTGCCCAGAATCAGGTCGGTCAGCCAGCGGCTGTTGGAGTGCTGCAGTTCACGGGACTTTTGCGCGAGCATGGCTTCATTGGGATGTCCGATGGAGGCTTCGCGGACGGCGTCGTCCTGAAACAGCCCTTCGATCACCTGCATGCCCATTTCCCTGTCCAGGCTATAGACGGCCTGGGTCGAAGGGTCGCGAAACATGTCGAGGATGCGCTCGGCATCGCCGGCGACGGCCTGGCGTGTTTTGTAGGCATCGAAGACGATCTGCGCGCAGCTCAGGATGACGCCGACGATCAATGCCGACAGGAGCACGACCCGGAGCAACTTCACCGACAAGCTGTTCTTGAGTTCCAGCTTCAAAGGGTTATTCCTTGTTCCGTGCGGGTAGCATCAAGTTGCCATGAGTATTGGCAATCCCGTGATGGCAGTCAAAGGGTCAATCATCCCCAGGGGATTTTGCCTGCAGCTTGGCCGAAATACGGTTGTCTGGAGACATTACCCGATTAGTACTGTTTCGGTTGTCGAGTCCTTCAACTTGAGGGGAGACGAGGAGAAATATTCCTTCTGGTTGATGTTAGTCGTCTGCGGCGTCCGGGCAAGGCGCACAGGCAGGTTTCATTCGTGAAATCAGACGTGAGGCCCCGAACCGTTGACCCATAAAAAAACCCGGCATAAAGCCGGGTTTTCTGACTGGCGTGACGCTTAAGCGGTGAAGGTCTTGCCTTCGAACTGCTCAGCCACGAACTTCCAGTTGACCAGGTTCCAGAACGCCTCGACGTACTTCGGACGCAGGTTGCGGTAGTCGATGTAGTAAGCGTGTTCCCAGACGTCGCAGGTCAGCAGCGGGGTGTCGCCGTTGGTCAGCGGGTTGCCGGCGCCGATGGTGCTGGCCAGGGCCAGGGAACCGTCAGCCTTTTTCACCAGCCAGCCCCAGCCGGAACCGAAGGTGCCGATGGAAGTCTTGCTGAACTCTTCCTTGAACTTGTCGAACGAACCGAAGGCTGCGTTGATGGCATCAGCCAGGGCGCCGGTTGGTTGGCCGCCGGCGTTAGGGGCCAGGCAGTTCCAGTAGAAGGTGTGGTTCCAGACCTGAGCGGCGTTGTTGAAGATGCCACCGGAGGAGGACTTGACGATTTCTTCCAGGGTCTTGCCTTCGAACTCGGTGCCTGGCACCAGGTTGTTCAGGTTCACGACGTAGGTGTTGTGGTGCTTGTCGTGGTGGAATTCCAGGGTTTCCTTGGAAATGTGCGGCTGCAGTGCATCGTGTGCGTAAGGCAGTGGCGGCAATTCGAAAGCCATGATGGATCTCCTAATCAGGTCAGTTGCGGTGAGCGCAAGGCCGATCACGGGCGGCCAGACTAGCGCCGGGGAGTTTTGTACTCTTTGCGGCGCAGGGTTCGGATCATAGCACCGGGGGTGCGGCATAACCACGCAACAACTGTGTGGAATAGAGGTTCCAGAGCCGTTTGGAATAAATCATGAAGCCAAAATCAACTGACCGGCCACGGTGAACATCATCACCGCCACTAACAAGTCGAGAATACGCCACGTACTGGGTCGTGCCAGCCACGGTGCCAGCCATGCCGCCCCCAGCGCCAGGGTGAAAAACCATAGCAACGAGGCGCTCGCCGCACCCACGACATAAGCACCGGGCACCGATTGCTGGGCGCCCAGGGAACCGATCAGCAACACCGTGTCGAGATAGACGTGGGGGTTGAGCAAGGTCACCGCCAATGCGCTGAGCATCACGGCTCGCAGTGAACGTACGGTCTGGTTTTCCCCTTGATCCAGTGTCTGTTTCGAACAGGCCCGGCGCAGTGCCTGGCTGCCATACCAGATCAGGAACGTTGCACCACCCCAACGGGCGATGGCCAGCAGGGTCGGATTCTGCGCCAGTATCGTGGCAAGGCCGAATACACCGGCGGCGACCAGTATCGCGTCGCAGGCCACGCACAGCGCCGCCACCGGCAGGTGATGCTCGCGGCGCAGGCTTTGCGCCAGTACAAAGGCGTTTTGGGTGCCGATCGCCATGATCAGCCCGAAGGCCACCAGCAGGCCGTTCACATAGCTTTGCCACATAAGGGTTACTCCGCGTTCGCAGCCAGATCGCGCAGCACCTGCATGGCGCGATCGGCGTCGGCCAGGCCGACAAACAGATGATCGTGGTAGAAGCCGGCGATCACGTTGCAACTGATCCCGGCCTTGCCCAGCGCGGTGGCGAAGGCGGCGGTAAGGCCCACGGCTTCAAGCGCCGAGTGCACGTTCAGGGTGATCCACGCGGCGACGTAATCGAAGTTCAAGCCGGCCTGCTCGGCGTGGGCGCGCTGCACAATCACGGTCAGGCCTTCCTGTTCGCGGAAGCTGCCGACGATGTCCAGGCCCGCAGGCAGGTGGCCGTCGCTCAAGGTGCAGAACACATATTCGCCGGCGTTGAGTTGCGGACTCATGCTGCGCAGCAGCGTTGCCAATGAAGTTTCGCCAGCCATTTCGGTGTTTCCTGTTCAAGAGTTCTTGCTGGCTATTCTCGGGCAGGACGCTGTATAAGAAAAACAAATAGTGCTGATCGCTCATTAGGAAAACTGATGTTCGACTATAAATTGCTTTCTGCCTTGGCCGCGGTGGTCGAGCAGGCGGGTTTCGAACGGGCCGCGCAGGTGCTGGGACTCTCGCAATCGGCCATTTCCCAGCGGATCAAGCTGCTTGAAGCGCGGGTGGGGCAACCGGTGCTGGTGCGGGGAACGCCACCTGCGCCCACCGAGATCGGTCGGCGGTTGCTCAACCATGTGCAACAGGTGCGTTTGCTCGAGCGTGATCTGCAAACCCTGGTACCGGCGCTGGATGAAGAGGGCCTGCCGGAGCGCCTGCGGATCGCGCTCAACGCCGACAGCCTGGCGACGTGGTGGGCGCAGGCCGTCGGGGATTTTTGCGCGCAGCAGCAGGTGTTGATGGACCTGATCGTCGAAGACCAGACGGTCGGCCTCAAACGCATGCGCGCAGGGGAAGTGGCGGCCTGTCTTTGTGCCAGCGAACGGCCGGTCGCCGGTGCGCGCAGCGTGTTGCTGGGGGCGATGCGCTACCGCGCCCTGGCCAGCCCGGCTTTTATCGCCCGGCATTTTCCCCAGGGTGTGCGTGCCGATCAGTTGGTCCGGACCCCGGCACTGGTGTTTGGCCCGGATGATTTCCTGCAGCATCGTTACCTGGCGTCTCTGGGTGTCGAGGGTGGATTCGAACACCATTTATGTCCTTCGTCCGAAGGCTTCATACGTCTGGCCGAGGCTGGCCTCGGCTGGGGGCTGGTGCCTGAATTGCAGGTTCACGAGCAACTGCAAAGGGGGACTTTGCTCGAACTTTTGCCAGATAAGCCCATTGATGTGCCGTTGTACTGGCATCATTGGCGCAATGGCGGTCAGTTGCTGGGGCTGCTCACCGACCAATTGGTGCATGCATCAAAGCAATGGCTGGTGCCGTTGCATTGACGGATGACGTCAAGACCTCACGCACTACGCAAAACGAAATATTCGGAGCAATACATGAAGATTCTGGTCACCGGCGCAAGCGGCTTCATCGGCGGGCGCTTTGCGCGTTTCGCCCTTGAGCAGGGCCTGGACGTGAGGGTCAACGGTCGCCGGGCCGAAGGCGTGGAGCATCTGGTTCGACGCGGCGCCGAGTTCGTCCAGGGCGACTTGAGCGATGCGCAATTCACACGCGAGCTGTGCTCCGACGTCGAGGCGGTGGTGCATTGCGCCGGTGCCGTCGGCTTGTGGGGGCGCTACCAGGACTTTCTCCAGGGTAACGTCCAGGTCACCGAGAACGTGGTCGAAGCCTGTCTCAAGCAGCGTGTGCGGCGTCTGGTGCATTTGTCATCGCCTTCGATCTACTTCGATGGTCGCGATCATCTTGGCCTGACCGAAGAGCAGGTGCCCAAGCGCTTCAGACATCCCTACGCCGCCACCAAATACCTGGCCGAGCAGAAGGTCTTCGGTGCCCAGGAGTTCGGCCTGGAAACCCTGGCCCTGCGTCCGCGTTTCGTCACCGGGGCCGGCGACATGAGCATCTTCCCGCGCCTGCTGAAAATGCAGCGCAAAGGGCGTCTGGCAATCATCGGCAATGGCCTGAACAAGGTCGATTTCACCAGTGTGCAAAACCTCAACGAAGCGCTGCTCAGCAGTCTGCTGGCCAGCGGCTCTGCCTTGGGCAAGGTATACAACATCAGCAACGGAACGCCGATTCCATTGTGGGATGTGGTCAATTACGTCATGCGCAAAATGGAAGTCCCACAGGTTACGCGCTACCGTTCCTACGGTTTGGCCTACACCGTGGCGGCGCTCAATGAAGGCGTGTGCAAGCTGTGGCCAGGCCGCCCGGAGCCGACCCTGTCGCGGCTGGGCATGCAGGTCATGAACAAAAACTTCACCCTGGACATCAGCCGCGCCCGGCATTATCTGGATTACGACCCGAAGGTCAGTCTGTGGGCTGCCCTCGATGAATTTTGCGCCTGGTGGAAAGCCCAGGACATTCGCTGAACGGCCCTGTGCTGAACCGACTTGCGGGTTGAGGGTCAATCGGTACGGCAGAGCGGGGTATACTCGTTGCATTCTGCCATCACCGATTTACATAGGTTGACTCAATGTCCATGCGTAACGATGCCAACGACGACTTCGATGATGTACCGAGCCTGCGTGCCGATAACCTCGATGACGATGACTTTCCGGTCACTGCACGCACCTCCGTGCACTCGCGGCCCGCACCGGCGGTGAAGGTCAGGAGCGCGAGCGTCGGGCCATTGTGGGCGCTGGTGGGCGCGTTGTTTTTTGCGTTCGCGGGCCTGGCCTGGTGGAGCTTTCAGCAGATTTCATTGATGGAACAGCAATTGGTGGCGACCCAGGAAAGCTTCGCGCGGATCAGCGAGGAGGCGGCGGGACGTCTGCAGGATATTTCCGGCAAGGTGGTAGCCAGTCAGACCAATGTCACCACTGACAGCGAAGCCTTGAAACTGCAAATCAGGCAGTTGGAAAGCAAACTGCAGGACCAGAGCAAAGAGCAACAAGGCGTGGCGGGTCAGGCCACGGACCTGGACAAGCGTCTGGCGCAAATGGCCGCGCAAGCCGGCGATCTGGACAAGCGCCTGGCGCAAGTCACCGCCCAGAACACCGAGTACCAGAACACCAACACTCAATTGCAAGCGCAGGTCAAAACCCTGGGCAGTGAACTGGCCGCACTGAAAAGCGCTCCGGCGGATACCGACAAGTTCGATGCGCAGTTGAAGAGCCTGGGTGCCGACATTACTGCGCTGAAGAAGCAAGGCAACCCGAACGCTGCCATCGAGCGTCTGGAGCAGGACGTGGTGGTGCTCAAGAGCGTGCAGGACAATCGCCCGGCGGCTCAGGGATCGACCAATACCGCGGAGTTCGACGCTTTCCGGGGCCAGATTACCCGCAACATCAATACCCTTCAGGCGCAGATCCAGAACCTGCAGCAACAGTTGCGTGCCCGGCAGTAGGCCGTAAACGCCTTCGCTGTAGGAGCGAGGCTTGCCCGCGAACGAGACGCTGTGGTGTCCCTGATACACCGCGTCATCGTTCTTCGCCGGCGAGCCTGGCTCCTACAGCGAAGGCCGCGATTACCGAACCTTGTCCTCACGCCCGCGCAACAACTGGTTCGGCATGGCGATCGCTGCCGCCAGCCCCAGCAGCGATACCGCTGCGCTGACCATCAGCAAATGCCGGAAGGTCAGCAGCAGCTCCGCGCGCAAGGCATCCTGCGCATCCCCTGGCGCAGCGTTCAGGCCGTCGAGCAGAACATTCCCCGAATGGCCCTCGGCAATCAATGTCGAGCCGGCCAGATGGGAGAAACTCGAATCCTGCAGCAGCGCCAGCAACAAGGCGGACATCAACGCCACACCCACTGCACCACCCAGGGAACGGAACAGGTTGGTGGTGCTGGTGGCGACACCGATGTCGCGTTGCGCCACCGCATTCTGCGTGCCCACCAGCGAGGTCGGGAACTGCATGCCCGAAGCGATTCCGCTGAGCAACATGAACAGGCTGCTCAGCAAGAATGCCTGGGGTGGAATCATTGCCATGCCGACAATCGAAACCGGCATCAGCAAGGCACCGGTGAGGATCACGGGTTTGTAGCGTCCGGTCACGGACGTACGGCGTCCGGCGAAATACGCGCCGATGGGCAGGCCCATGGCCAGCGGCAGCAAGTGCAGGGCGGCGCTGTCGGCCCCGGCACCGGTCACGCTCTGGAAGCGCAACGGCATCAGGACGATCAGGGAAATCGCCTGGAAACTGGTGAAGAAAATCGTGCACCAGCACAGGATCGCGTTGCGGTTGGCGAACAGGTGCATGGGCAGCAACGGTTCCCGCGCCCGCCGCTCATGCGCGACAAACAGCGCCAGCACCACCACCGCGCCGGCAAACAATCCCGACACTTGGGCGCTACGCCACGAATAGCCCTGGCCGACTTGAGTGATACCCAGCAGCAATGCCGTCAGGCCGATGATCATCAACAGGGTGCCCAGGTAATCGATGACCGGCTTGCGTTGCGGAATCGGCAGCCCCAGCAGATTGCGATTGGCCACCAGCCATGCGCCAAGTCCCAGCGGCAGATTGATCAGGAACACCCAGCGCCAGGACAGGTATTCGGTCATGTACCCGCCGAGCACCGGGCCGGCCACGCTGGCCATCGCATACATGCTGCTGAAGTAGCCCTGATAGCGACCCCGCTCGCGTGGCGGCACGATGTCGCCGATGATCGCCTGGCTGACCGAAATCATTCCGCCTGCGCCGATGCCCTGGAAAATCCGCGCCAGCACCAGTTGTTCCATGCTCTGGGCCATGCCGCAAAACAACGACGCCAGGGTGAACAGGGCCATACCGAACAGCATCAACTTGCGTCGCCCGTACAGGTCGCCCAGTTTGCCGTAGATCGGCACCGCCACCGTCATTGCCACCATGTAACCGGAAATCACCCAGGCCAGCAGGCTGAGGTCCTTGAACTGTGCGGAAATGGCCGGCATCGACACGGCGACGATGGTCTGGTCCAGTGCGCCGAGAAAGATCGCCAGCATCAAGGCGATCAACACGCTGCGGATGGCGGGTCTGGACGTTTCAGTCTGGTTGAGGTTGGTCACGGGAAAACCTGCGGGCAGTGAGGGGCCCGCAGGCCGAAAGGCGAGCGGGCATGCTCACCATCTTAAGTCGATAGCAGGCTATTCGATAGTCTCATAAGGAAGACCGACGTAATTTTCTGCAATGGTTTTTCGACCCGCCTCGGAGTCGATGAAATACTCCAGCTCCGACTCGGCAATGCGCTGGCTGAAGGCGTCGTGCTCCTCGAAACGATGCAGCATCGAGGTCATCCACCAGGAGAACCGCTCGGCCTTCCACACTCGGCGCAGGCAGATTTGAGAGTACTTTTCCAGCAGATCGACGCGGCCTTCGCGGTAAACCTTCAACAGGATATTGAACAGCGTGCTGACGTCGCTCGCCGCCAGGTTCAAGCCCTTGGCGCCAGTGGGCGGAACAATGTGGGCCGCGTCACCGAGCAGAAACAGGCGCCCGTACTGCATGGGTTCAACCACGAAACTGCGCAGAGGCGCGATGCTTTTCTCGATGGACGGACCGGTCACCAGTTTTTCGCCCAGGGAAGCCGGCAAGCGGCTTTTGAGTTCATCCCAGAAGCGCTGATCGGACCAGTCCTCGACTTTTTCATCGGCGGGCACCTGCAGGTAATACCGGGTGCGTGTGCTCGAGCGCATGCTGCACAGGGCAAACCCGCGTTCGTGGCGGGCGTAGACCAGCTCCTCATGGACCGGCGGGGTGTCGGCCAGAATCCCCAGCCAGCCAAATGGATAGACCCGTTCGAACACCTTCAGGCAGTCGGCGGGAATCGATTGCCGTGCCACACCATGGAAACCATCACAACCGGCGATGTAGTCGCAATCGAGGCGGTACGGCTCGCCGTCCTTTTCAAAGGTGATGAACGTTTCGTCGGTTTTCATACCATGGGGCACGACGTTGACGGCTTCATAAAGGGTCCGTGCACCGGCCTCCCGACGAGCGGCCATCAGGTCACGGGTGACCTCGGTCTGGCCATATACCATCACGGTTTTGCCACCGGTGAGCGCTTGCAGATCGATGTGTACCTGGCGCCCGTCGAGCGCCAGTTCGAAGCCGCTGTGGACCAGCCCTTCGGCGTCCATGCGCTGACCCACTCCGGCCTGGCGCAACAGCTCTACCATGCCCTGTTCAAGCACGCCTGCGCGGATGCGCCCGAGCACATATTCCGGTGTCTGGCGTTCGAGAATCAGGGTGTCGATGCCGGCGTTGTGCAGCAATTGACCGAGCAGAAGACCGGAGGGGCCGGCGCCAATGATGGCGATTTGGGTTTTCAGCATTTTCATTGTTTTTATGACTCGCAAGCGCCACACGACCAGAGTCGGTGAGTGATTTTTATGGTTCGAGTGCTTGCATTTTTCACTTGCGGGTCTGTCAATTGAAGGTGAAAACTGAGCCGATCTCTGTACATTCTGCCAATCGGTGCGATTATCGACCGTCATCTCTCCTGAGGCCTGGATTGAAGTGATGAACAAGCCTGACCTGCCTTCGATTCCAGTGTTCAAGCTCTACGGTGAAAGCCTGGATTGGCCGACCCCGGACTTGCTGCACTGCGAAACCATCTCCAAACGCAGTCGCGAACATCAATGGGAAATCAAACCTCACCGCCACGCCGATTTATGTCAGTTGCTCTTCGTATTCAAAGGTCAGGCAGAGCTTGAAATCGAAGGTCAGCGCACGCAATTGAGCGAACCTGCAATCCAGATCCTGCCACCGCTGTCGGTGCACGGTTTCCGTTTTTCCGAAGACGTCGAGGGGTTTGTGGTGACCCTGGCCGCGCCGCTGGTTGCTCACCTGCAGGCGCAACTGGGGCATTCGGTGAGCGCCCTGGCCCAGGCCGAGAGTTACCTTGCCGGTAAAGATGCCGATTACCTGTACAGTCTTTTTTGTGCGTTGCAGAACGAATACACCGGCCATCAACCGGCCCGCGAAATGCTCATGCATTCACTGGTCAGCGTGATCATGGTGTGGGTCAGTCGCCAGGTGATGCAGCGGCGTTCGGCCATGCAACGACCACAGCGTGCCCGTGAATACCTCAACGGTTTCATTCAACTGGTGGAGGAGACCTATCGCCAGCACGTCAAGGTCGAGGACCTGGCCCATCGCCTGGGCATCTCCGTGTCCCACCTCAATGGCACCTGTCGCGAACTGGCCGGGCAACCGGCGTTGCAGATCATGCACGAGCGGCAGTTGCTGGAGGCCAAGCGCTTGCTGACCTACACCAGCATGACCATTTATGAAATGTCCGACGTGTTGGGGTTTTCCGATCCGACCAACTTCACCCGCCTGTTCCGACGCCGGGTGGGGATTTCTCCCAAGGCCTTTCGCGACCGCTTGAAGGCCGATCAGGACAACCGCACCTGATCGTCAGCGCAGGGCGTTGAGGGTGGCATTGTGCGGGATGCAATGCTCGAAATTGCAACTGGCAAACTCACGGGGCAGGTTGCGTAACTGCTCCACGCGCCAGGCTGCGACGCCATACAACCCGAGCGTGACCGCGCAGGTGATGAAGATAGCAAGGTACCTTCTTGTTCTGATGTTCATGGCGTACACCTCTGAACGAATACCCTCGGGTATTACCTAGAGCATAGGTCACGGAGGTGCAGCTGCAAGCCTGAAGCTTGAAGCTTGAATCTGCCTCAAAGACCCACATCCCACTCAGGCTCTTGCGGAAATCTTTCCACCAGAAAATCCAGCAGGCAGCGCAGCGCCGTCGGCATGTGCTTGCGTGAGGCGTACACCGCGTACACGTTCATCTGCCGTGGCTCGGCCCTGGGCAGCAGGCGCACCAGTTCGCCACTGTGGATGTGCTTGCCTGCCTGATACGTCGGCAGCATCGCCACGCCGGCACCGGCCATGGCCGCGCGCAGCAGTGTGCTGGCTTCGTTGGCGCTGATGTTGCCCTGCACCGGCACCGAGACTTCTTCACCGTCCTGTTCGAAATGCCACAGGCTTTTGCCGAAGTAGGAGTGGGTGAGGCAGTTGTGCCCGCTCAAGTCCTCGACACGTTGTGGCATGGGGTGTTCGCGCAGGTACGCGGCAGAGGCGCAGATCACCGAGCGGCACACCGTCAGTCGGCGGGCGATCAGGTTCGGGTCCAGATCATTGCTGGTGCGGATCGCCAGATCGATGCGTTCGTCCACCAGGTTGACCGTGCGATCGAGCATCTGCATGTCGATGCTGACGCCTGGGTAGCGCTTGACGAAAGACGCCATGGCATCGGCCAGTTGTGCCTGGCCAAACGAGGTGCTGACGCTGATCCGCAACTGGCCGCGCGGTGTATCGTCCGGCTCGCTGACGGCGGCTTGCATATCGGTGGACAGATCGAGCATCTGCCTGCATCGCGGCAGGATCTCGTTACCGGCGGCGGTCAGGCTCAACTTGCGCGTAGTGCGGTGCATCAGGCGTGCGCCGACCCAGTCTTCCAGTTCCGCCAGATACCGGGAAACCACCGGCCGTGACAGCTCCAGATGATCGGCGGCCGCCGACTGGCTGCCGAGGTCGACCACCGTGACGAACACTCGCATTGCTTGCAGACGATCCATGATTTGCCCGATATCAGAAACAAACTATGTCAAAGCATCGCATTTTTTGTACCGATACAAGCAACTAATCTCTGCCGCATCCCAACCCTGTGGGAGCGAGCAAGCTCGCGATGGTGGCCCAGACAACGCGGGCATTCAGGTACCCCGCGTTATCGTTCACGACCATCGCGAGCTTGCTCGCTCCTACAGGGAGACGTGTGTTTTCGGACTATGGAGTAAACAATGATCGGCTTTACCTCGCTCAAACGTGTATTGCTGGCGGCAGCGATGACTTTCGCTGGTCACGCCAGCGCTTCGACGCTGACGCTGGATGTCTACAATCCCGGTGAAAAAGCCATCTTCCCGGTGACCTCGGTGCTGGTCAGCGGTGAGAAAGAGGCGATTCTGGTGGACGCGCAGTTCGGCAAGTCCCAGGCCGAGCAGGTGGTGGAAAAAATCCGCGCCAGCGGCAAGCAACTGACCACCATCTACATCAGCCACGGTGACCCGGATTACTACTTCGGCCTCGACACGCTGACCGCTGCATTCCCCAAGGCCAAAGTGCTGGCCTCGCAGCCGACAGTCGACCACATCAAGCAGACCGTCGCCGGCAAACTGGCGTTCTGGGGGCCGAAAATGGGGGCCGATGTACCGGCCAAAACCATCGTGCCGGACGTGCTCGAGGGCGACAGTCTGATCCTCGAGGGGCAGAAACTGCAGGTCGTCGGCCTGCAGGGCAACCAACCGGATCGCAGTTTTGTGTGGATTCCATCGATCAAAGCCGTGGTCGGCGGTGTGGTCGTGGCGCAGAACATCCATGTGTGGATGGCCGATACACAGACCCCGCAATCGCATGCCGACTGGTTGGCTACGCTGCATGCCATCGAAACCCTGAAACCGAAAACCGTCGTGCCGGGGCATTACCTCGGTGACAGCACACTGTCCGCCGTGCAGTTCACCGCGGATTACATCAAGGCTTTCGACGAAGAAACCGCCCGGGCCAGCGACTCCGCCGCACTGATCGCGGCGATGAAAAAACGCTTCCCGACACTGGGCGAAGCAAGTTCGCTGGAACTGAGTGCCAAAGTCGCCAAGGGCGAAATGAAGTGGTAACCCGTGTTCCCTGAAGCGGAACGCGGAGCGTCCCTGGCGGCATTCCCACGCGGAGCGTGGAAACGATCAATTCGATACAGTCCAACCCACTGGAGAACCCCATGAGCAAAATCGCAATCATCGGTGCAACCGGTCGTGCCGGTAGCCAACTGCTGGAAGAAGCCCTGCGTCGCGGTCACAGCGTCACGGCCATCGCCCGTGATACTTCGAAGATCGGCCAGCGTGAAGGTGTGACCACGCGTAATGTCGATGCCCTCGATGCGGCAGCCTTGCAAGCGGCCGTCGTCGGCCATGACGTGGTGATCAGCGCGGCGCATTTCGCGACACTGCCGGCCAGCGCCGTCACCGGCCCGGTGAAAGGCGCCGGAGTCAAACGCTTGCTGGTGGTGGGCGGTGCCGGTTCGTTGCTGCTGCCTGACGGCACCCGTGTGATCGACAGTCCGGGCTTTCCGCCCGAATACAAGGCCGAGGCGGGTGCCGGTGCCGAATTCCTCGCCAACCTGCGTCAGGAACAGGTGCTGGACTGGAGCTTCCTGTCACCCTCGGCAGAGTTTGTCGAAGGTCCGCGGACAGGCGCGTTCCGTATCGGCCAGGACGATTTGCTGGTGAGCAGTGAAGGGCGCAGTTGGATCACCTTCGCCGACTATGCGATTGCGATGCTGGATGAAGTCGAAGTGCCGAAGCATTCGCGGCAGCGGTTCACCGTCGGCTACTGACACCACAACCCTGTAGGAGCGAGCAAGCTCGCGATGGACGTTAACGATGACGCGGGGCATCTGACAGCCAACGTCGTCCTTGCGGCCATCGCGAGCATGCTCGCTCCTACAGGTATCAGATCGTTCCCACGCGGAGCGTGGGAACGATCTATCTGGCTTACCGAGACTGCGCCTGCTCCACCAGCCACCCCATCAATTCGCGCAACTTCGGTGAGGGGCCGGGTTTTTCCGGGAACACCAGGTAATACGCCAGTCCGGTTTTCACCTTCAGCTCAAAGGGCATGACCAGCCGTCCGGCGCTCAGGTCATCGCCAATCAACGACCAGTCGCCGATGGCCACACCGGTGCCTTGGGACGCCATCGACATCGCCAGGTCCAGTGTTTCGAAATGCTGGCCCTTGCCGACATTGCTCAAGTTCACATCCGCAGCTTTCAGCCAGGCCTTCCAGTCCCGTTCATCGCGGGTCGGGTGAAGCAGCAGGTGCTGTTGCAGATCAGCCGGGTTTTGCAGGGGCATCGGCCCTTCCAGCATGGGGCGCGAGCACACGGGCGTCAGTTGCTCATCGAACAGTTTCTGCGACATCAGCAAGTTGTCCGGCGGTGCACCGTACATCACCGCGGCATCGAACTGTTCACGATGAAAATCCACGCCATGCTTGACCGTCGTGGTCAGTTCCACCGGTACGTCCGGGCGTTCCTTTTGCCACTGCAACAGCCGCGGCAACAGCCAGCGCATGACGCAGGTCGGGGCCTTGAGTTGCAGGGTCTCGCGCTTCTCGCCGATTTGCTCCACGGCCTCGTCGATCAGGCCGAAAATCTGCTGGACCCGTGGCAGCCACTCCTTGCCTTCGGCGGTCAGGTCGAGACCGCGGGCCTGGCGAATGAACAGCTCATAACCCAGATGATCTTCCAGCCCGGCGATCTGCCGGCTCACTGCACCCTGGGTGATGTGCAGTTGCTCGGCGGCCCGGGTGAAATTGCAGCACTGCGCGGTAATCAGGAAGGTGTGCAGCGCCGGCAGGGGAGGCAGTCGTTTCATTGGGATCCAAGGTATGACGTGAGGACATGGCTAGTATGACTATTTATCCATTGTTGCGGCTACGTGTCGCCCGTTCCAATGAGGCCATCCCTGGACCTGCGAATCCATCATAAACACTGCGCAGGCCCGGCGTCTCAACCGAACAAGAAGGGCAATGACATGGCGACGTGTGGCGAAGTATTGGTCAAGTTACTCGAAAACTACGGAGTCGAGCAGGTGTTCGGCATTCCCGGGGTTCATACCGTGGAGCTGTATCGCGGGCTGGCCCGTTCGAGCATCAACCACGTCACGCCGCGTCACGAACAAGGCGCCGGCTTCATGGCCGACGGCTATGCCCGTACCAGCGGCAAACCGGGTGTGTGCTTCATCATCACCGGCCCGGGCATGACCAACATCACCACCGCCATGGGCCAGGCCTATGCCGACTCGATCCCGATGCTGGTGATTTCCAGCGTCCAGACCCGTAACCAGTTGGGCGGTGGTCGCGGCAAGCTGCACGAGCTGCCGAACCAGAGCGCGCTGGTCGCCGGCGTGGCGGCGTTCTCTCACACCCTGATGTCCGCATCCGAATTGCCGGACGTGCTGGCCCGCGCGTTCGCACTGTTCCAGGCCGGTCGTCCGCGTCCGGTGCACATCGAAATCCCGTTGGACGTTCTGGTTGAAGAAGCCGATGACCTGCTCGCCAGCGTCCCGGTCAATATCGACCGCGCGGGTGCTTCGCCGACCGCGGTTTCGCGCATGACTGATCTGCTGGCCGACGCCAAGCGTCCGCTGATTCTGGCCGGTGGCGGTGCCATCGACGCTGCTGGCGAACTGACCGAACTGGCTGAATTGCTGGATGCGCCGGTGGCATTGACCATCAACGCAAAAGGCATGCTCGAATCCGCGCACCCGCTGCTGATCGGCTCGACCCAGAGCCTGGTCGCCACCCGTGCGCTGGTCGCCGAAGCCGACGTCGTTCTGGCCATCGGTACAGAACTGGCCGAGACCGACTACGACGTCACCTTCAAGGGTGGCTTCGAGATTCCCGGCAAACTGCTGCGTATCGACATCGACGCGGACCAGACCGTACGCAACTACCCGCCGCACGTGGCGCTGGTGGCCGACTCGCGCAACGCCGCACAGGCCTTGCTCAGCGCGCTGTCGCACAAAACGCTGGCCGCACGTGGCAGCGATTGGGGCCATGTACGTGCCACCCGCCTGCGTGAAGAGCTCGCCGGTACCTGGGATGAGCCGACCCTGGCCCAGACCTGCTTCCTGGAAACCGTTTTGCGCGAATTGCCGGATGCGGTATTCGTCGGCGACTCGACCCAGCCTGTGTACACCGGCAACCTGACATTCAACCCTGAGCGTCCGCGTCGCTGGTTCAACTCGTCCACCGGCTACGGCACCCTCGGTTATGCCTTGCCGGCGGCAATCGGCGCCTGGCTGGGTGGCAGCATCGACAACGGTGCGCGTCCACCGGTGGTCTGCCTGATCGGCGATGGTGGCCTGCAATTCACCCTGCCGGAACTGGCCAGTGCCGTTGAAGCGCGTACACCGGTGATCGTGCTGCTGTGGAACAACCAGGGCTACGAAGAGATCAAGAAGTACATGGTCAACCGCGCCATCGAACCGGTCGGCGTGGACATCTACACCCCGGACTTCATCACCGTGGCCAAGGCCCTGGGTTGCGCCGCACAGGCCGCCAGCGACGTTGACTCGTTGCGCAGCGCCCTGCGCGCCGCCGCCGATCGCCAGGGCCCGACCCTGATTGAAATCGATCAGACGGCGTGGACCAAGGCGGTGTCGAAATGAGTGCTTCCCTGACACTACCGACCACGCTGGACGGCCTGTACATCGACGGCCAATGGTCTGCCGGCAATGAGCACCTGCGTGTGATCAACCCGGCGACCGAAGCGCTGCTGACCACGGTCGTGGGCGGTGATGAGCTGGCGGTGGAAAAAGCCGTCGACGCGGCGACACGCGCGTTTGCCGACTGGTCGAAAACCACCGGCGCCGAGCGCGGTGCCATCCTGCGCAAAATCGCCGCCGGCGTGCAGGCCAGCCGTGATCGCTTGATGCAGCTGCAGTCCAGCAACAACGGCAAGCCACAGTTCGAAGCGGCCATCGACGTCGACGACGTGATCGCCACGTTCGAGTACTACGCCGGGCTGGCCGAAGGGCTCGATGCCAAGCAAGACAGCGCCATCGAGTTGCCGAGCGACGATTTCAGCGCACGCCTGCGCCGCGAGCCTTGCGGCGTGGTCGGCCTGATCGTGCCGTGGAACTTCCCGATGGTCACCACCGCATGGAAACTCGCCCCGGCCCTGGCCGCCGGTTGCTGTGTGGTGCTCAAGCCTTCGGAAGTGACACCGCTGCCGGAGTTGGAACTGGCCGGCATCATCGCCGCTGCCGGTCTGCCGGCCGGCGTCTTCAACCTGGTCTGCGGGACTGGACTGGCGGTGGGCGCGCCACTGTCGGCGGACCCGCGCATCGCCAAGATTTCCTTCACCGGCAGCAACGCGGTGGGCGTGCAGGTCATGCAGCGTGCGGCGGAATCCGTCAAGGGCGTGAGCCTGGAACTGGGCGGCAAGTCTTCGCTGGTGGTGTTGGCCGATGCCGATATCGAACTGGCGGTCGAGGTGGCTTGCGGCGGCGGTTTCTTCAACGCCGGGCAGATGTGCTCCGCAACCAGCCGCGTGCTGGTCGCCGATGAACTGTTCGATGATTTCATCGCACGCCTCAAAAGCCGTGCCGAGGCGATTCGCGTGGCCGATCCGTTCGACCCGAACGTGGAAATGGGCGCACTGGTCAACCAGGCGCAATACCAGCGCGTGCTCGGTCATATCGACCGTGGCCTGAGCGCCGGTGCCACGCTGGTTTGCGGCGGCAATCGCCCCGCCGACCTGTCGCGCGGATATTTCTTGCAGCCGACGGTGTTCACCGACGTGCCCCTGGACAGTGCGCTGTGGTGTGAAGAGATTTTCGGCCCGGTCATTTGCGTGCGCCGTTTCACCTCGGAAGCCGAGGCGATTGCCCTGGCCAACGACAGCCAGTTCGGCCTGGTCGCCAGTGTGGTCACGCGCAATGCCGAGACGGCTGATCGCGTCGCCAACGCCTTGCAGGCAGGGCTTGTATGGATCAACGCGCCGCAGGTGATCTTCCCGCAGACCGCCTGGGGTGGCTACAAGCAGAGCAGCATCGGCCGCGAATTGGGCCCGTGGGGCTTGCAGGCTTTCCAGGAAATCAAACACGTGATTCGCGCTGTCTGACACACCCCTGTAGGAGCGAGCACGCTCGCGATGGACGTTAACGATAACGCGGGGCATCAGACAGCCAACGTCGTCCTTGCGACCATCGCGAGCTTGCTCGCTCCTACAAAGAGGCATGCGCCAGCGTCATGGCTTCGATGAGTTTTTATCGATAGTCAGGTGCTGTGCACGACCTCAGGATGAACTCGCCGGCTCAGTAAAACCCCCGAAAACAGGAGGTGTAACGCTGAACCGGCCGAGCGGATGCAACAGTTTTGAGCTGCCTTATACCTACAAAAACAAAGGGAGTCCGTAATGGGCGATCATGATCTGAACAGACGTCAATTCATCAAGACCGTAGGTGTAGCCTCGGTTGCGGCAGCGGCCATGAGCATGCCGTTCATCAAGGCCAATGCCAGCGATACACGCTTTGCCGGCAAGACACTGAAGTTGCTGACCTGGTCCGATGACACCGGCCTGGCGGCACTGCGCAACATCGCCGCAACGTTCGAAGACAAGTACGGCTGCAAGGTCGTCGCCGACCGCACCGGCAGTACTTCGGAAATGGTCGCCAAACTGAAGGCCGGCGGTGATCGTCCGCAGTACGACATCATCACCCTGGCAGGCGTCGGCGCCGAAGGTCTGGCCGCCGCCAACCTGCTGGAAAAACCCGACCTCAACCGCATTCCCAACATCGTCGACGTGCCGGAGAAATACCGCACCGGCGCCAACGGCCACGGCATCGGTTACCTGCTGTGGTGCAACAGCCTGGTCTACAGCACCCGCACCCAGAAAGTCGCGCCGGACAGCTATGCCTCCCTGTGGGACGCCGAGCTTGCTCCGAACATCTTCCTGCCGCCGCCGAACTGGACCGAGGCCATGGACCTGATCATCATCGCCGCCAAACTGGCAGGTGGTGACGAGCACAACATCGAGCCTGGCTTCAAGAAACTCGCCGAGCTCAAGGACCGCGTGGTGACTCTGGGTGAAAACCCGAACCAGATCGCCGAGCTGTTCCGCACCGGCTCCCTGGACATGGGCGGCCTGTACGCGCCAGCCTTCTTCCCGAAACAGATCCGCGATCCGAACTACGGTCTGAGCGCAACCTTTGGCATGAAAGAAGGTTTCTACACCGACTTGATGCAATCGGTCATGCCGAAAAACCGTCCGGGCGATACCGACATGGCATACGCCTTCATCAACCACTCTCTGGACCCGCTGGTGCAGGGCAAGATGGCCGAAGACATCTACAACGGTCCGGTCAACGCCAAGGCGATCATCTCCGCCGAAGCGCGCAAGAGCCCTTACATCCTCACGCCGGAGCAGATCGCCGAGAAGGCGATCATGCACGACAACGCCTTCCTGGCCACCGTGCATGACCAGTGGATTCGTCGTTACACGGAAATCTTTTCTTCCTGATCTGGATCTTCAAGGCACTGCATAACCCTGTGGGAGCGGGCTTGCCCGCGATGATGGCCTTCCTGTCGATGATGATGTGACTGACAGATCGCTATCGCGGGCAAGCCCGCTCCCACAAGAGTCGCAGTGACCTGAAGGCTTGTGTTTGTCAGCTGTTTTCCATTGACGAGACCCTTGCTATGGAACACCAACCTCTTGCCCATCCGGTGAGTGCCGTACCCGTGCGCGCCGAACGCGGTGTTTCGCCGACGACGCGTGCCTGGCTTTTCCTCACACCGTCGATGCTGTTCCTGGGCGTGCTGATTGCCGCCAGTCTGTTGGTCCTGCGCATGAGCGTGGGCACCAAGGGCGCGGAATGGACCGGTTTCAGCCTGGCCAGCTATGCCCAATTGCTGGAACCCTACTACCTCAAATCCCTGCTGCTGACCCTGCGCCTGGCGCTGATCAGTGCAGTGATCGCAGTGATCCTGGCGATCCCGGTCGCCTACACCATGTCGCGCCTGACCTCGCCATTGGTGCGACGGATTTTCCTCGCCGCGGTATTGCTGCCGTTGCTGGTCAACCTGCTGCTGCAAAGCTACGGCTGGCTGGTGATTCTCGGCCCCGGCGGCATGCTCAACCAGACCCTGATGGGCCTGGGCCTGATCAAGCGTCCGCTGATGCTGTTGTACAACCAGAACGGCGTGCTGATGGGCCTGGTGCAAACCGCTTTCCCGCTGGCCGTGTTGCCGATTGCCAGCGCCATGCGCGGCGTTGCCCGCAGCTATGAAGAAGCCGCGGCCACCCTCGGCGCCAGTCGCTTGCAGGTGTTCCGTCAGGTGGTCTTGCCGATGAGCATGCCGGGGATCATTACCGGTGCGACGCTGGTGTTCGCCTACAACGCCAGCAGTTTCGTGGTGCCGCTGCTGCTTGGCGGCCGGCGCGTGCCGATGCTGGCGGTGATGGTGCATGACCAGATCGCTCCGCTGATGAACTGGCCCAACGCTTCAGCTGCCGGTGTGGTGCTGATTGTCACCACCCTGGCGATCATGACTTTGTCCGAATACATCACCGGCCGTCGCCGGCGCATGCTGGAGGCTTCGCAATGAGTACCCTGATCAAGAAGCGCCAGTCGCTGTTGCCGGGTGAGACCGGCAAGTTCGCCGGCATACTTTCCGGCTTCATCCTGCTGTTGGCGGTATTGCCGATCCTGACCATGATCGTGATGTCGTTCAGCGGTGCGTCGAACCTCGACTTCCCGCCGAGCAGCTACAGCCTGCAATGGTACAAGGCCGCCTGGCACACGTTCGTGTCGCCGGATGCCAGCGATGTCCTGAGTCTTGGCCAGGCCATGACCACCAGCCTGCTGGTGTCGTGCATGACCATGATCTTCGCCACGCTGATCGCCGTGCCGGCCGCTTATGCGCTGACCCGTTGCGAGTTCCGCGGCAAGGCGGTGGCGCTGCAATTGATGTCGTTGCCACTGGTGTTCCCGATGGTGGTGCTGGGCCTGGCCTTGCTGCTGGTGTTCGACAGCCTGCCGTTCCACATGACCACCTCGCGGCTGGTGATTGCCCACGTGATCCTGGCGCTGCCGTTCGTGGTGAAAAACTGCACCGCGGCGATGTTGTCCATCGGCAGCGAAGTCGAAGAGGCTGCGCAGATGCTCGGCGCTTCTCCGCTGCGGGCGATTGTCGATGTGGTCGTGCCGCTGATGAAGTCGGGGATTCTAGCGGGCATGCTGCTGGCGTTCATCGTCTCGTTCAACGAATTCACCGTGACCTACTTCCTCTACACCATCGACGTCATGACCGTGCCGATCTGGATGTACAGCCGCACCGTGTCTTCGCTCGACCCAACCGTGTTCTCGTTTGCCGTGCTGATCGTGCTGATCGACTTCGTCCTGATCTGGGCGTTGGAGAAGCTGGTCGGTGAAGGCGGCGTTTCGTTCTGATTTCTTGAGGTAATTCAAATGTCTGGTCTGATTCTGGAAAACGTCGAGAAACATTACGGCTCGGCCTGTGCGGTGAAGAATGTGAACCTGCATTTGCCCGAGGGCAAACTGGTGTGTTTCCTCGGCCCTTCGGGGTGCGGCAAAACCACGTTGTTGCGCATGATCGCGGGGCTCGAAACCCTGACCGGAGGCGAGATTCGCCTGGACGGGGAAGACATCGGCAATACCCCGGCGCACCTGCGTAACTTCGGCATGGTGTTCCAGTCCCTGGCACTGTTCCCGCACATGACCGTGGGCGAGAACATCGCCTATCCACTGAAGCTGCGCGGGGTCAGCAAGGCTGACCAGCAGGCGCGGGTGGTGGAGCTGCTGGACCTGATTCAACTGCGACCGATGATCGATCGCCCTGTGGCAAAACTCTCCGGCGGCCAGCGTCAGCGCGTGGCGATTGCCCGGGCGATTGCCTCGCACCCCAAGATCCTGCTGCTCGACGAGCCGCTGTCGGCGCTGGACGCCAAGCTGCGCGAATCGATGCAGGTGGAAATCCGTCAGCTGCAACAACGCCTGAACATCACCACCATCATGGTGACCCACGACCAGCGCGAGGCCATGACCATGGCCGATATCGTCGTCGTGTTGGGTGAGCACCGGATACAACAGGTGGGCACGCCGATCGAAATCTATCGCCACCCGGCCAACGAATTCGTGGCGGACTTCATCGGTTCGGGCAACATCTTCCCGGCCACGGCGATGGGCAACGGCAAGGTCAGCCTGCCGGGCGGTGACGCGCTGGACGTGCCGATCTGCAGCAGCATTGTGGTGGGGGAGAAGGTGAAGATGCTGATTCGCCCGGAAGACCTGCAACTGTCGGCACCCCAGGCCACGGCGGGCAACCGCTTGCTGGGCAAGGTGACCTTCGTGCGCGATATCGGCGCGACCATCGAGACGACGGTCGAGTGTTCGGGCATTTCCTTTACCACGCTGAGCACGCCGTGCCAGGACATCGGCCTGAGCATCGGTAATCCGGTGTCGGTGACCTTGCCGGCAGAAGCGTGCCGCGTACTGGGCGCCTGATCAGGAATTGATGGTGGCCTCGCTGGCCCCATCGCTGGCAAGCCAGCTCCCACAGTGTTCGGTGGTGTTCACAAAACCTGTGGGAGCTGGCTTGCCAGCGATGAGGCCGGTGCGAACAAAAAAATTCAGCTAGACCGACAACCGCAACCGCGCCAGATCCCGCAGCGGCGGTGCCCCGAACAATCGGCTGTACTCACGGCTGAATTGCGAAGGGCTTTCATACCCCACTCGATACCCGGCGACCGAGGCTTCCAGCCCTTCGGCCAGCATCAGGCGTCGCGCTTCCTGCAGGCGCAGTTGCTTCTGATATTGCAACGGACTCATCGCCGTCATCGCCTTGAAGCGGTGATGCAGCGTCGACACGCTCAAGTTCACTTCCCTGGCCAGGTCATCGATGCGCAGCGGCTGCTCGAAGTTGCCGTTGAGCCACTTGATCGCCTGGCTGATGCGGTGGCTCTGGCTGTTGGCAATGGCGATCTCGTACAGCCGATGGCCCTGTTTGCTGCGCAGCAGGCGATAGAGGATTTCCCGCCGGATCAGCGGCGCGAGCATGGCGATGTCTTTCGGGGTATCGAGCAAGCGTGCCAGGCGCACTACTGCATCGAGCATGGCGGCATCCAGGCGCTCCACATACAGTCCACGCCCGGTCGGGCGAGTCGGCACCCCCAGAGGTCCGGCATCGGCGATCAATGCGGTAATTTCCGCCGGGTCGATGTCCAGGCGCACGGCGAGGATCGGCTCCTGCGCCGAGACATTCACCACCCGCCCACTGAGCGGCATGGAAACCGAGACCACCAGGTAATTGAGCGGGTCGTAATTGAAGTACTCATCGGCCAGCCGAACTTCCTTGCGTCCCTGGGCCATGATGCACAGCGCCGGTTGTGCAAGCACGGGTGCAAAGTCGTGGTTCTGACTGTGGCGCGACATGAACAACGAGTCGACGGCGGTAGCATAGTTGCCATCTTCGGCGGTATTACGCCGGATGATCGCTGCCAGTTCTGCGCGCTGCTTCTCCATGTCGGCTTCCTGCGCGGCTTGCAGCGGGTCCTGCAGCGGGTGCTGCTGCAATTCCTGCTGCAATTCCTGATAGTGATCGAGTGACGACATGCCAGGCATCCTCGTTAACGTATGGCTAATGGAGCGAGCTTAAGTTTGTGCAAGCCACAGCGGTAGACACATCCTGCCTGATGCTTGCCTGATTCTGCACGGCAACGCCTTCATGCCCCGACGAAGCAGGGCGCAGAAGGCAGAACTTGCTTGAAACTCGTGTTGCAGGACGGTGACAGCGTTTTACACATTTTTACAAGCTGGCCCTGCACGCTCGCAGAAATGTGCAATTCACCGGCAGGAATCGACTAACGAACAAGGTCTGCCGGCCATTAATCTTTGATCCTGTCGCAGCCTGTCCCTCGGCTGCCACGCAACTCCCCCGGAGGGTTGAACATGTCAAAGCAGATCCCCGTCAGTCATATGGCTTTTGTCCGGGCGCGCGCCGGGCGTTCGCAGGAGCTGGGTGTGCGCCTGAGCGCACTGATCGAACCATCCAACGCTGCACCCGGCTGTCTGAATTTTGCCTTGCAGCATTCGCAATGCGATCCGCAGCTGTGGCTGGTGTCCGGTTTCTGGGTCAATCAGCAGTCAATGACCGCCTATTTCAGTACGCCGGCCATGGAGATTTTTGCCGAGTTGGTGCAGGAACTGGTAGTCGATAGCCTGGATTTCCATACCTTCAAGGATGTATCGGCGGCACAGGCTCTTGGCCAGTCAGGGGTTGCGGTACACAAACTGGCCGGTTGAGGGTTTAATGGCGGCATTCTCAACCAGCCAGGATGCGCGACATGGCACGTAAAGCCTTTGATCACTTTGAAGCAGTTTCCGCTGTAGTTCCGGGCGAGGGTGGTTACCACGCCGCTATCGCCGTCAAGGCACTGGGTGGTTTCGGTGCCCCGCGTTTTCACAAGGTTCTGGAAGGCCAGACCTTCAAGACCGCCCATGAGGCCGATGAGGCCGCCGCCAAAGAGCTGACCCGTCTCAAGGACGTCAAGGAAGACACCGATCTGCTCTGGTGATTACCTGGCCGCCCCCGGGCGGTACATCTTGAACAATGCCTCAGGCCCCAGCTGGAAATAGTCCGCCGGCCCGCCGCCGCGCAGAATCGGTTCTGCCGCGGCGGTGTCGTAAATCCCGTCCTTCAACAGCCACTTGGCGATATGCACGGCGACCACTTCGCCAAGAATCAGCCAGCTCGGCACTGTATTTCCGTCGGCCCGCTGCAACTGGATGATCTGCGTGACCTTACACTCGAAGGACACCGGACTTTCAGCGACCCGTGGCACCGAAATGATTTTCGAGGCAATCGGGGTCAGCCCCGACAGTTCGAACTCGTCGACCTCAGGCGCGACCATGGCGCAGCTCTGATTCATTTGCTCGGCCAGTGGCCGGGTGGCCAGGTTCCAGGCGAATTCGCCGGTCCGTTCGATGTTGTTCAGGCTGTCTTTGCGTCCGATGCTGGAAAAACCAATGATCGGCGGAATGTAGTTGAAGGCGTTGAAGAAACTGTAGGGCGCCAGATTCAGGTGACCGTTGCCATCCTGTGAGGAGATCCAGCCAATGGGGCGCGGGCCGACGATCGCGTTGAACGGATCGTGGGGCAGGCCATGGCCGTTGGCGGGTTCGTAGTAGTGGATGTCGTCCGACATGAGGCAATCCTGGAGTTTCGTAAGTCGTTCATGGTGCAAGGCCGGGCAACATTTTGCCAGTGATCAATCTCCCTGTAGGAGCGAGCACGCTCGCGATGGACGTTAACGATGACGCGGGCAGTCTGGTTTCCCGCGGTGTCCTTGCGTCCATCGTCGGAACGCCGCCCGGAGCGTGCTCGCTCCTACAGTTTTTTGCCCTCCAGAAATGACCAAGCCCGGCCTAAGCCGGGCTTTGGTGTCACTTGCATGGATCAGCTAATGGAAGCGCCATCGGTGCGGTCGTAGCCATCGGCAGCGATGGTGGCTGAGCCTGTGCGGTCGTAGCCGTCTGCAGCGACGGTTGAACCGCCAGTACGGTCGTAGCCATCGGCGGCGACGGTGGCTGAGCCGGTGCGATCATAGCCGTCTGCTGCCACGGCAGAACCGGTGCGGTCGAAACCGTCGGCGGCAAAGGAGTTGGCAGCCAGTACGGTGAGTGCCAGGGCAAGGAACAGTTTGGTTTTCATTTTCGTATCTCCAGATTCGTTGGCGTTCTGTGTCTTGGTCATGGGTTCTATGCTACGCCAATTAAGCTGATTAAAAAGCGCAAAATAATGCTACAAATAATCGATTAATTTGATGTTAACGCCATCGAGCCTTTCCGCTTTCAGGGTTTGAGTGAGCGCATCAGCGTTAATCGATCAGGCAGTTTCAGAATGGGGGAAGCGCATTAACCCGTGATTAATCCGCTCTTTTGCTTGTGTGACAGAATTTTCATCTAGTGCTTACCCAATTTTCACTGCCTCATCTCCAGTCTGCGCACCGCCGAATAACCGGAAGGAAAATGCGTTTCATGAACACTGGAGCTTCATCTCCGATGAATAAATTGCCTCAAATCACCTTGGCGTTCTGGGTGATGAAAATATGTGCGACCACCCTGGGGGAAACCGCAGGTGACCTGCTGTCGATGACACTCAATGTCGGTTATGCCGTCAGCTCGCTGATTCTGATCAGCGTGTTCGTGCTGACATTGATCACTCAACTGATGTCGAAAACCTACAAGCCGGTGCTGTATTGGATCGTGATCCTGTCGACCAGCACGGCGGGCACCACCATGTCCGACTTCATGGACCGCACCCTCGGACTGGGCTATGCCAGCGGCTCGATGATCCTGATTGCGATTTTGCTGGGTATCTTCGCGGCCTGGCGCCTGAGCGGCGACTCGCTGAATGTGACCAAGGTCCAGAGCTTTCGCGGCGAGATGTTTTACTGGATGGCGATCCTGTTTTCCAACACCCTGGGTACGGCGCTTGGCGACTACCTGGCTGACGATTCGGGGCTCGGCTTTGCCGGTGGCGCGTTGTTGATCGGCTCGACCATTGCCGTGGTGGTCCTGCTCAAGTACCTCACCCGGATTTCGTCGGTCGTGCTGTTCTGGGTGGCCTTCGTGCTGACCCGTCCCTTCGGCGCAACCCTGGGTGATTTCCTGACCAAGCCTCATGAGAAGGGTGGACTGGATTTCGGCACCATTGGTTCGTCGTTGGTACTGGCGGGGATTCTGGTGGTGTTGATCGGCGGCGCTTCGATTGCGCAAAACAAGTTCGGCAAGCGCGAGGCTGCGCAACTTTCCTGATAGACCGAGTCGAGGCCTTCGCGGGCAAGCCTCGCTCCTACGGTATGTAGTGCCTGTAGGAGCGAGGCTTGCCCGCGAAGAGGCCCGTAAAGCCAGTGGTGATTTGCCGGTCAGTCAGTGACAATCCGCGAATGCTTGCGGGTGTCTTTCATGGTGATGTACACCAGCAAGGACACTGCAATGCACGCGGTGACGTACCAGTAGTAGCCGGTTTCCATGCCGATGCTCTTGAACCACAGGGCAATGTATTCCGCGGTGCCGCCGAAGACCGACACGGTCAGTGCGTACGGCAGGCCCACGCCCAGGGCGCGGATTTCCGTCGGGAACAGTTCCGCTTTCACCACGGCGTTGATCGAGGTGTAGCCGCTGACGATGATCAGCGCCGCCATGATCAGGAAGAACGCGCCCCACCAGGTGGTGATGGTGTGCAGGGTGGTGAGAATCGGTACGGTGAACAGCGTGCCCAGAATGCCGAAGGCGATCAGGATCGGGCGACGGCCGATCTTGTCCGACAGGCCGCCGATGACCGGTTGCAGGCACATGAACAGGAACAGCGTGGCGGCGGAAATGGTGGTGGAGTCGGAAATGCTCATGCCGACGGTGTTCACCAGGTATTTCTGCATGTAGGTGGTGTAGGTGTAGAACGCCAGGGTGCCGCCCATGGTCAGGCCGACCACGGTCAACAGCTCTTTTGGATGGCGCAGCAAGGTGCGCATCGCGCTTTCCTTGGCCTTTTCCTTCTTGGTGAACGACTCGGTTTCTTCCATCCCGCGACGCAGGTACAAAGCGACCACGGCACACAGCGCGCCGATGGCGAACGGAATGCGCCAGCCCCAGGCATACAGCTCCTCGGTGGTCAGCAGTTGTTGCAGCACGATCAGTACGCCCAAGGCGATGAGCTGGCCGGAAATCAGGGTCACGTACTGGAAGCTGGAGTAGAAGCCGCGACGCTCCTTGGTCGCCATCTCGCTGAGGTAAGTGGCCGAGGTGCCGTATTCGCCGCCGACGGACAAGCCTTGCAGCAAGCGGGCGAACACCAGCAGGATCGGCGCGCCGATGCCGATGATCTCGTAGCCCGGGCTCAGGGCGATCAGCAGTGAGCCGAAGCACATCAGGTAGACCGAGGCCATCAGCGCTTTCTTGCGTCCGACCTTGTCGGCGTACAGGCCCATCAGCCAGCCCCCGATCGGTCGCATCAGGAAGCCCACGGCGAAGATTGCAGCGGTGTTCAGCAGTTGTGCGGTGGTGTCGCCCTTGGGGAAAAAGGTCTTGGCGAAGTACAGCGAGAAAGCGGCATAGACGTACCAGTCATACCACTCGACCATGTTGCCGACGGAGCCGCTGAAGATCGACTTGATGCGGCTGGAGGTGGTTCGTTCTTCTGTCGGCACGGCAGCCGACCCACGGGGCAGGGCGTTGGAGTTATCCATTGAAGGATCCTTCGTTTAATTGTTTTTGTGGAGCGTGATTAAACGCAGCCTGCGGGGCCTATAGCAGGAGCTGTGCCAACGGGGAGAGGGCCGGTTTAGAGGGGTTTGGCAATATTGATGAGCGGAAATCCGCTTATTGGAGGCAGGGGGTATAGGCGGATTTCCGCGCATTGCGGGCACTGAGTGTAGGAGCGAGGCTTGCCCGCGCACGAACATTAAACGGGCACACCACCCCGCT
>NZ_JBNNVQ010000024.1:0-66995 GCF_050280625.1 Pseudomonas sp. NPDC089569 | reverse complement strand
CGCTCGCGATGGACGCAAGAACACCGTGGGAAGCCAGACTGCCCGCGTCATCGTTAACGTCCATCGCGAGCGTGCTCGCTCCTACAGGGATATTGTGGCTGGCCCAGCCCTTGCATTTACCCCCAAAAGCCCACCCGGCCGGCCTTCATGATCGATGAGGCCGGTGTCTGGGAGGGTCTGCCAAGGGTGAATCCTGACCTTGAACATTTTAGATCTCGACCACAGCCTGACTGCCCAGGCCCCCATCGCACGGTTGCTCGACAGCGGCCGTGCCAAACGCCTCGATCTGCTCGACCTCGGCCCGAAACTGCGGCTGTGGTCCAGCGAGCGCACCTGGCGGCGCTTCGTCGAACGCCTGCAACAAAGGCCCCGGCACAGCGGCCCGCAACCGGAAATATTCTTCATCGGCTCAGGCGACTACCACCATCTGACGCCGGCCTTCCTGGCCGAGCTGCCGGAACCGGTGAGCCTGATCCACTTCGACAATCACCCGGACTGGGTCCGGTTCGCCCCGCGCCGGCATTGCGGCTCCTGGGTCAATCAGGCGTTGAAACTGCCGAACGTCAGACGCATCGTCACGCTCGGCCCGTGCAGCGACGACCTGCAAAACCCGCAGTTCAAGGGCGGCAACCTGCGCGCGCTGCAACGCGGGGTACTGCAGGTGTTTCCCTGGCAGCGCCCACCTTCGAAAATCTGGGGCATGATCGGTGACGGCGCCGGCCATCGACAGCAGGAAAACCTGCTGCACTGGCGCAACCTGGCCGGACTGGACTGGCCGCAATTCCTTGAGCAACTTGTCGTCAGCCTGCCCACCGAAGCGGTGTGGATCACGATCGACAAGGATGTGCTGGCCAGCGAAGACGCCGCGACCAACTGGGACCAGGGCAACATGCGGCTCAGTCATTTACTGCAGGCGATCCGGGTACTGGCGGCCGGTAAACGCATCCTGGGTATCGACATTTGCGGGGAGTACGCCCGACCTGCATTCAGCAACGTCTTCAAGCGCTGGGAAGCCAAGTCGGACCAGCCCCCGGCGCAGCGCTGGAGCGAAGCCGACCTGCTGCGCAACGCCGCGACCAATCAGGCCCTGATCGATCTGTTCGAGGAGTTGTTTCCATGACCTTCACGGTAATCGTGCTGGTGGCGTTATCCATCGTGCTGGACGTCATCGGCCAGCTCTGTTTCAAACTCGGACTGGACCGCTTGCCGGCGCTTGAAGGCGAGTTTCGCCTGGGTGCGTTCTGGGGCCAGGTGTTCAACGCACCGCTGCTGTGGTGCGGGATCGGCGCCTACGTGATCGAGTTTTTCGTCTGGCTCGAAGCCCTGTCCCGGGCACCGTTGAGCCTGCTGTTTCCAGCGGCCGCGCTGGCCTATTGCGGCGTGGTACTGGCCGGCAAGGTCGTACTTGGCGAAACCGTCAGCCGCCGGCGCTGGCTGGGCACGGTGGTAATCACGGCGGGCGTGATGCTCGTGTGTGTCGCCCATGGCTGAAGGTCAATCGATGTCTATCAACAAAACCGGCTGGCTGCATGAGCGCCTGGGCACCATTGTCCTCTGGGCGCTGCTGATCGGCTTTGAAAGCGCCGGCCAGATCGCCACCAAAGTAGGCGGCGATCAGCTGGGGCAAATGGATTTCAATGTGCAATGGCTGCTGGCCGTGGCGGTCAACCCCGGCGTGTGGCTGGCGATCGGCTGTTACATCGGGGCGTTCTTCGTGTGGATGCTGATCCTGCGGCGCAGCAGTCTGTCCCTGGCCTTTCCCTTGAGTTCACTGGTGTTTGTCGGGGTGCTGCTGGGTTCGTGGCTGGGGCTTGGGGAGCAGATCAGCCTGCTGCACTGGGTGGGTGTGGCAGTGATCATGGGCGGGATTGCATTGCTGGCCGAGGGTGAAACAGACTGAAGCCGGCAGCGCCTTCAGGCAGGAACTGCCGCAGGTGGCGGCAGCTCCTGCAAGCTTCAGGCTTTACGCTTGCGGTGAGCCACCAGAAACCCCAGGCCATGGGCCACCGGGATGTCCTTGACCCCCGCTTCGAGCTGTCGCCGGGCGATCTGCCGGTGATACGCCTTGACCTGCGTCCAGTGCATTTTCGGCCGGTAGTGATGCTCGGCATGGTAGCCATTGTTCATCCACAGCAGGTTGTAGAGCGGGCTGTAGGCACTGACGCCCCAGGCGATAGGCAAGTCGGGGTTGCCGCCGAAATGCTCGTAGTAACCGTTCAGCGAAGACAGGGCCTGCCCCAGGTACCAGAACGGCAACAACACCAGCACCGCTCGCCAGTCATGAATCGCCAGCGCCAGATAAAACGCCAGCGTCACACAGATCTCCACCCGCACCCAGCGCGCATCCCTTGGCCGTTTGCGCTGCATCGCCTGGTAAATGGGCTTGGGGTCGTCGCGAAAAAAACTCAGGAAGGTATAGGCCCAAGGATTCTCGGGCTGGCCGTTCTTGCCGCGCAGGTAGATCGACAGCGGATCGATGGTCTTGCCATTGGCATCGGGCAAATCCGAGTTGCCCCGATGATGACGGTTGTGGATATCGCGATAGAGGGTTTGCGAAAAGCCGATGGTCACCGACAGCAGCAGATCGAATGCACGGTTCATCCAGCGCGGCGTGAAGTAGGCGTTGTGAATCTGATTGTGGGAAATGCTGTTGATGCTCCAGGACAGGCTCACGGCATAGCCCAGCGCCAGCGGCACAAAGGCCCACCAGGACAGGTCATGGAATGCCGACACCAGCCAGACGACAAAGGCGAAATGCGCAAGGCCAAGCGCAATGGGAATCAAGTCCCACAGGGAATGGGCGAGCAAACGATAAGCGGGGCGAGCCATGAAGAACGTCCTGAAGCAATGGGTTCGCCAGGACCATTGCAAACCACAGACCAATCCGTTCCTTAGTCGAACTTGTAGGCAATCGCGGCTTGCACCACGCCCTGATTGGTCTGCCCGACGTCCCTGACGATGCTGCTGTCTGCCGCGGAACCGGTCAGGTGAATCCAGCTGACACTGGTCAGCAGTGACCAGTGCGGCGCCAGCGGGAGTTCGAAGCTCTGGGTCAAGGCCACGTTCTGCAAACCTCCGCCTGCGTTGTACCGCTTGAACCCCGAGGCCTGCGACTCCTGGGCACTGACACCGAAGAAGGTCTGGTTCTGCCGCGCCTCGGCAAAGTGGGCGGTCAGGTTGGTGCTGCCGATCACCCCGCCCCCCAGTGGATAACCCAACTCGCCACCGACCCTTCCGACGACGCCGCCCTGCCCGCTCCCGCCGCCGACAGCCTGGCCCACCGAGGCGAACACGCGCCAGAAATCGGCCGGGGCGTACTGCACGAACCCGCCGACTTCGCCCATGTCCGGCACATCGCGCAGGCCCCGCAGATTGCCGTTGGCGGTCCGTCCGGGCAGGTAATTCACGTAAGGACCGGCGCTGAACCCGTCAGCCTTGAACGCGCTCCAGGTCAGGCCATCGTCGGTGCTGAGGCTGACATCGCCCCAATCCAGATCGAGGTAAGGCACAGGCCGGGTTTCGTAGCGGCTGCCGGTTGGATCATGAGGCTGATAACCGACACCGGCGCCCGCTTCCCCCGTGATGCCGGCGGCCATGACATGGGTCGAAAGGCAGCTCAATGCAGTGATCAATGCAACCGTGATTCTCGACATGTGGGGTGCTCCTGAACCGAATATGCGCGCATCAATCGCCCAATCCTTTAACGCATGCAAGCACTCATGTTGTTTGTAGCGACCTACAAAAATTGTAGCTTCACGCCCCTCGAAACTCGCCACAACCCCGCCGTTGCTGGGCCAGGCCGGATTGGCACAGTCCCTGCTCTACCCCTTGGCAAGCGCACAGCGCGACCTGCGCTCGCTTCGTTCAAGAAAGGTACAACAGATGATTGACTGGCATATCGTGTGTGATTTCGACGGGACCATCACCCGCACCGACGTGATCGACAGCATTCTCCAACGATTCGCCGACCCGAGCTGGGAAGCGATCGAAAACGAGTGGCTGGCGGGCGACATCGGCTCCCGTGAATGCCTCAGCCGCCAACTCTCGCTGGTCAAGGCGACACCGGCCGAACTGCTGGGTTTCTTCGACAGCATCGACATCGATCCGGACTTTCCCGACTTCGTCGACCATGTGATCGGCCTCGGCGCCTCGTTTGAAGTGGTCAGCGACGGCATCGAGCAAGGCATCGCACGCATCCTGGCGCGCCACTACGTCAGCCTGCTGCCGATCCTCGCCAACCGCTTGCGCCAGATCGATCACGACAGCTGGCGCATCGACTTCCCGCACGCCAGCGATGCCTGCCGCGCCGCCGCCGGCAACTGCAAATGCAAATCCACACCCAACGCCCGACGCGTGCTGGTGATTGGCGACGGTCAGTCCGACATGTGCGTCGCCGCCACCGCTGACTTCGTGTTCGCCAAGGATCGCCTGGCCGAACACTGCGAGCGCAACGGCATTGCCCATGCACGCTTCGACAGCTTCGCCGAACTCCCGGCCCTGCTGGCGCTGCTGCCAAACGCCGACGCTGCCAACTCCACCTCTTTCAATGTAGAAACACAGGAACTCTTCCACCATGTCTGATATCCGAATCGCCACTGCCGAAGACCAGGTCCTGCTGGAAAAAGAAGCCCGTTACTGCTCCTACGGCGACACCGTCCACTACATCGAACCACCGCGCATTTTCAGCCGTTGCGAAGGCTCCTACGTATGGGACACCAGCGATCAGGCCTACCTCGACTTGCAGATGTGGTACTCGGCGGTCAACTTCGGCTACGCCAACCCGCGCCTGAATAACGCGTTGAAACAGCAGATCGACACCCTGCCGCAAATCGCCAGCCAGTACCTGCACAAGGGCAAGATCGAGCTTTCGGAAATGATCGCCGTGGACGCGAAGAAAAAATTCGGTTTCGACGGCCGGGTGCACTTCAACGTCGGCGGCTCGCAGTCCATCGAGGACTCGTTGAAAGTCGTGCGCAACGCCAGCAACGGCAAGAGCCTGATGTTCGCCTTCGAAGGGGGTTACCACGGGCGTACCCTGGGCGCCTCGTCGATCACCTCCAGTTACCGTTATCGCCGTCGCTATGGCCACTTCGGCGAGCGCGCCAATTTCATTCCGTTCCCGTACCACTTCCGTGGCCCCAAAGGCATGACCAAGGAAGAGTACGGCAGCCACTGCGTGCAGCAGTTCGCCCGTTTGTTCGAGACCGAATACAACGGCGTCTGGGACCCGAAAGTCGGCCAGAGCGAGTACGCCGCGTTCTACGTCGAGCCGATCCAGGGCACCGGCGGCTACGTGATCCCGCCGATGAACTTCTACAGCGAACTCAAGCATGTGCTGGATCAGCACGGCATCCTGATGGTGGTCGATGAAATCCAGATGGGCTTCTACCGCACCGGCAAGCTGTGGTCCATCGAGCACTTCGACGTCAAGCCGGACGTCATCGTCTTCGGCAAAGCCTTGACCAACGGCCTCAATCCGCTGGGCGGCATCTGGGCCCGCGAAGAACTGATCAACCCGACCGTGTTCCCGCCAGGCTCCACCCACTCCACCTTCGCCTCCAACCCGCTGGGCACGGCGGTGGGCCTGGAAATGTTCAAGATGACCAGTGAAATCGACTACGGCGCGATGGTCATGAACAAGGGCAAATACTTCCTCGAAGGCTTGAAGGATTTGCAGAAGCGCTACCCGATCATCGGCGATGTCGACGGCCTGGGCCTGGCGTTGCGCTGCGAAATTTGCGCCCCGGACGGTTTCACCCCGGACAAGGCGACCCTGGACTTCATGGTCGAAGAAGGCATGAAGGGCGACATCGAAATCGACGGCAAGCGCCTGGGCCTGATCCTCGATGTGGGCGGTTACTACAAGAACGTGATCACCCTGGCACCGTCACTGGAAATCAGCTACCCGGAAATCGACCTCGGCATCGCCCTGCTCGATCGCCTGCTGCATCGGGCAATGACACGATGAACGCCGCCCTGTCACCCGACGCCATCGACATGGGCGAAGGCAACGCCGGGTTCATACTCGGCGACGGCGAGGTCGCGGTGCTGTTGATCCACGGCCTCACCGGCACCCCGACGGAACTGCGTCGGGTCGCCATGGGCCTGGCCAAGGCCGGGTACACCGTCTATGTGCCGACCCTGGCCGGGCATTGCGGCGACAACGCGGACCTGCGCGCCACGGGGTGGCGCGACTGGTACGAAAGCGCGCGCAACACCTTCGTCGGCATACGGCGCAAGCACGCGCACGTGTTCGTCGGCGGCTTGTCCATGGGTGCCGTGCTGTCGATGTACCTGGCGGCCGAACATCCGGGGCAGATCGAAGGCCTGTTGCTGTATTCGACGACGTTGCGTTACGACGGCTGGAACATGCCGTGGGTGGCGAAATTGAGCGGTCTGGTGATGTCGATTCCATTCGGCGTGCATCTGTGTCGCTTCAACGAAAAGTCCCCCTTCGGCATCAAGGACGAGCGCCTGCGGGCCATCGTCGAGCGCCAGATGAAGGCCGGTGAAAGCAGCAATGCCGGGTTGCTGACCATGTCCGGGGTCAGTGTCCGGGAGCTGCATCGACTGGTGGCGGCGGTGAAAAAACGCATGCCGCAGATCACCACCCAGGCCTTGGTGCTGCATTCGCGAGAGGACGACATCACCAGCCGCTGGAACGCGGATTACGTGGAGCGCAAGCTCGGCGGCAACGTGGTGAAAGTCCTGCTCGATGACTGCTATCACATGATCACCGTCGATCTGCAATACCGGCGCGTGGTGGAGTTGAGCGCGGACTTTATCCAGCAGCGTTTCATGCAACAAAGAACCGTACCGCACCCCCTGAACCACGCTTATCAGCAATTGGCCTGACACACTGACGGAACCTGGTAGATCCCTTCGGCGGTGCCTGCGGGGATCTGGCGTTTTAAAGGCGAAAGCTCAAGGAAACGATGTGATCACAGCGCTCGCCTTTTCCACGATCGAAGCGATCGACCGTGCAGCCTGGAACGGTTGTTTTCCCGACGAGCTGGAGAATTGGGATTACTACCGGGCAGTCGAACAATCCGCCATTGCCGACTTCCAGTGGCGCTATCTGGCGCTGTTTGAAGAGGATCGGTTGATTGCCGCCGCGGTGGCGTTCACCACCATCTACTCGCTGGACACCACGCTTCAGGGCCTGGGCAAGCGCATTGCCGGGCGTTTGCGGCGCTGGTGCCCGGGGTTGCTCGCCATCCGGCTCTACGCCCTCGGCTCACCCGTGGCCGAGCAATGTCATGTCGGCACGGCCGGGCATATCGCCCCGAGCCGGCGTCCGGCCCTGCTTGCCCGGTTACTCCAATTGGCGCGTCGTGATGCGGACCAGGCCGGGATCGGCCTGCTGGCGGTCAAGGACGCTTCGCACCGGGATCGGCAGTGGTTGCAGGCCTGTCATGATGCGGGCCTGCAATGCATGCCTGGCTTGCCCAGTGGCGAACTGCCGATCACTTTCGGCTCCGTGGACGCCTATCTGGGCCTGCTCGGCAAGTCCACCCGCAAGGACCTGCGCCGCACCTTGCGAGGCCCGAGCCCGCGCATCGAATGGCGATACACGGTGGATGACCAGTTGCCGCGAATGATGCAGCTCTATGAGGCCACGCTCGCTCGCAGCGAGCTGACGTTCGAACGGCTGCCGGCGGACTACTTCCGCCAGGTGCTGGCGCACCTGGATCGGCGCGCGGCCTGCGTGCTCTATTGGCTTGGCGAAGAACTGGTGGCGTTCAATCTGGTATTGCTGGACGAGCAGCGCCTGGTGGACAAGTTCTTTGCCCATGACTTGAGCAATACCCGCCAACACAACCTGTACGTGCGTAGCTGGCTGGCCAATGTCGGCTACTGTATTGAACACGGCCTGGCGATCTATGCGTGCGGCCAGGCCGGCTATGCCAGTAAGCTGCGCCTGGGTTGCTCGTTTTCCGGCAACTCGGTGTTTTTCCGCCATCGCAACCGTATGCTCGACAGCCTGTTGCGGCTGGCAAAAATGTTCGTCCGACCGGACCGCTCCGATCCTGCCATGGCTGCCGCCATCGACGCGCAGCAATAAGCGAAGCATGATGACCCAAGACCGACGCCCCAATGCCCGACTTTTCGCCCTCTCCGGCTGGAGCCTGCAGCGCAAACTGGTGCTGGCGTTCTGGCTGGTCAGCGTGATCCCGACGATGATTGCCGCCGAGCTGGCCGCCACCACGCTGTCGCAGATTTTCGACAGCAACGTGCGCATCTGGCTGCAAGAGTCCACCAAGATCATCGAAGACGAAATCAGCGAAATCCTGCGGGACAACGCCCGTGCCGCGCAGTTGTTCCTGCGCTATACGCGTCCGCCCACCGACCAGCTGTCGATCAACAACGACAAGCTGACCAGCGACGTGGCCGACTCCATGGGCATCGATGTGGTGGCGCTGGTACGCACCAGCGATCACAAAGTGCTGTTCAGCACTGTTGCCGACGATGTCGTGCGGCAGATCAGCACCGCGCCCAAAGCCGTCCTGCAAACCCTGCAAGTCGGTGGCGTGGAAACCGGCGTGGTGGTCTCGACCTTCGCCACCGAGCAGGAGGGTGTCGAATACCAGCTGGTCATCGCCACCTATCTGGACAGTGGTTTTCTCACCAGCGTGGCCGATGTGCATTCGCTTGATTTGCGCCTGTACCTGGCCAAGGCCGATGACTTCTCGGAAATTTTCGCCACCCAGCGCTTCGAAGATCATCCGCCGGCCGTACCGGAAAACATCGAGCAACTGCTGCGCAGCACCAAGCAGCCGATCGAACAATCGACCAGTCGCTACAGCGGCATCTATCGGCCGATTATCAATGAAAACGGCGAACTGCAAGGGGTGATCTTCAGCGGTCTGCTGCGTCACAGCAGCCTGTTGGGGCTGGTCAACCAGAGCAACCTGTTCATCCTGATCTTCCTGCTCAGTTCGGCGGCATCGCTGACCGTCGGCTGGCTGGTCTCCCAGCGCCTGACCAACCCGTTGCGCCGGCTGTCCCTGGGCGTCAAGGCGGTGATCGCCGGGGATTATCGACAGCGCCTGCCGGTAGACGGCGGGGATGAACTGGCCGACCTGAGCCGCACGTTCAACCACATGAGCGAACGCCTGGGCGAATTGCAGCACCTGGAATCGCAGTTGCGTCGCCGCGACCGCCTGCATGCACTGGGTGAAGTCGCCATGGGGCTGGCCCATGAAATCCGCAACCCGCTGGGCATCATCAAGACCGCCACGCAACTGTTGCACCGGCGTACCGATCTGCCGGAGAGCGACAAGCGGCACCTGGAATACGTGGTCAGCGAAGTCAGTCGCATCAACGACCTGATCACCGAGTTCCTCGACTTCGCCAAACCCAGCGCACCGATACGCTGCACACAACTGGCACGACCGCTGGTGGATGAACTGGCGGGGTTTTGTGCGCCGGAACTGGCCAGCCACAACATAGACTTGCGCATCGATGATCAGGCCCCCGGCGCCACCGTTCACGCCGACGCCCGGCAGCTCAAGCAGGCCGGCCTGAACCTGATCGTCAACGCCATCGACGCCATGCCCGCCGGCGGCCGCCTGACATTGGGCATCAGCAATGAGTCGCCGTACACGGTGATCAGCATCGCCGACACCGGACAAGGCATCGAACCGGACATGCTCGAACGGATCTTCACGCCATTCGTCACCACCAAGGCCAGCGGCACCGGGCTGGGTCTGGCGAAGGTGTTCTCGATCATGGAAAGTCATGACGGACGCATCGAATGCGCCAGCGAAAAAGATGCCGGCGCCACCTTCAGCCTGTACATTCCGGCCAATGGCGACGACTTCGACGAGGACAGCGATGACACATAACGTACTGGTGGTCGACGATGAGCCCAAGCTCTGCGACCTGCTGGCCTCGGCGCTGAGTCAGAACGGCATCACCGTGTTCACCGCCGGCAATGGCCTGCATGCCCTCAAGGTGCTGGAGACCGAGGACATGGATCTGGTCATCAGCGACTGGCGCATGCCCGGCATGGACGGCCCGCAACTGCTGGCGGAAATCAAAAGCCGTTATCCACAGCTGCCGGTGATCGTCATGACCGCCTACAGCACGGTGAAAAACGCCGTGCAATCGATGCGCAACGGCGCCTTCGACTACATTGCCAAGCCCTTCGACATCGACGAACTGGATATCACCGTCAACAAGGCCCTGCAGTTTCGCGACATCCTCAAAGACAACCAGCGCATGCGCGCCGAACTGGACGAACACCGGCAGATCGACAGCCTGATCGGTGACAGCCCGAGCTTTCGGCGCGTGCTGCAAGCGATCGATTCGGTCCGCGAAAGCAACGCAACGATCCTGCTGACGGGCGAAAGCGGGACCGGCAAGGAGATGGTTGCGCGGGCGATTCACAACCATGGCAACCGCGCCGACAAGCCCTTCGTCGCAGTGAACTGCGCGGCCATCCCTGAAGGGCTGCTGGAAAGCGAAATGTTCGGCCATCGCAAAGGCGCGTTCACCGGTGCCGTCACCGACCGGGTCGGGCGCTTCCAGCAGGCCGACAAGGGCACGCTGTTTCTCGACGAAATTGGCGAGATGCCGCTGGCCTTGCAGGCGAAAATCCTGCGAGCCCTGCAAGAGCGGGTCATCGAACCGGTGGGCGACCCGCGTGAGCGCAAGGTCGATGTACGGGTCATTGCCGCCACCAACAAAAACCTGCTCGAAGCGGTGGCCAACAAGGAGTTTCGCGAAGACCTCTACTACCGCCTCAACGTATTCCCGATCCCCCTGCCGGCCCTGCGTGAGCGGGTCGAAGACATTGCCCCGCTGGCCCGACACTTCGCCCATACCCTGGGTGCCACGGCTGGCAAGCGCATCACCGGCTTCAGCCCGGAGGCGTTGCAGGCCATGGCCGATTATTCATGGCCGGGCAACATCCGCGAACTGCAAAACTGCGTAGAGCGCGCGACCATCGTGGCCTCCGGCGCGGTAATTGAAGACACGGATTTGCCGGCCTATCTGTTTGCCTCAGCGCCGGGCAGCAATCCCGTCATTGCGAGCGAAGTCACCAGCGTGCCACCGGACCTGGAAGCGGCGCTGGCGGAAGTGGAAAAGGCCTACATCCTGGCCGCACTCGCACAGAGCAATGGCGTGCAGGCCGCAGCCGCACAGTTGATCGGCATCTCCGAGCGCAGCTTCTGGTACCGGCTGAAAAAACTGGGGATTCATGTGGACAAGATCGTGCGCTGAAAATCAGCTCACCGTTCCGCCACGGGATTCACTCATGATCTGCCGGATCGCCCCGACGAACGCTTCCACCGGCTGCCCGCCGGTTACCGCGTATTGCCCGTTGAACACCACGGTGGGCACCGAATTGACACCGCGCGACAACCACAGCTGTTCCTCTTCCCGGACCTCTGTAGCGAACTCGTCAGACGCCAGAATTGCCTCGGCCCGCTGCCGCTCCAGTCCGACACTTTGCGCGACCTGCGCCAACTGAACAGGGTCGGACGGGTTGCCGCCATCGGTGAAATACGCCTTGAACAAGGCTTCCTTGAGCGGCAGTTGCAGGCCCTCCAGCCCCGCCCAGAACAACAGACGGTGGGCGTCGAAGGTGTTGTAGATGCGGCTGTTGCCGTCCGTGCGAAAGGCAAACCCGACTTCAGCGCCCCGTGCGCGGATCATTTCGCGGTTCTTTTGCGATTGTTCAGGGGTGGAGCCGTATTTCTGGGTGATGTGCTCGGTGATGTTCTGCCCTTCGGTACCCATCTTCGGGTTCAGTTCGAATGGCTGGAAACGGATTTCGGCACGCACTTCGTCGCGCAGGATGTCCAGGGCCTTGGTCAACCCGTACAACCCGACAACGCACCAGGGGCAAGAGACGTCGCTGACGAAATCGATTTTCAGGGTATTGCTCATTGCACACCTCGTTGGCTGGATCGTGCAGGAAAAGTAGAACGATACACCCAATTCGCAGGAGCCACGCTTGCCGGCAAAGGCAGCCTCGCGCCTTGCAGCGCCAATGACATCGCCTTCGCCTGTAGGAGCGAGGCTGCCCGCGAAGGCGGTCTCCCGTCATACGGGTGCCGTTGAAATCGCCTTCGCCGGCAAGCCTGGCTCCTACAGGATAGGTCGCGCCCGCATGAATCGCGGTGTCAGAGCAAATTGTGCTCGGCCACCGGCTCGATCTGCGCCCAATGCGACGTGTCTTCCCGATGCGCCCGCAAATACGGCAGCACCGCCGCCAGCAACGGCGCCTTGAACGCTTCCTGAAAACGATGCGCCAACCCCGGAATCAACTTCAACTGGCTACCGCGCAGATGCGCCGCCAAATGCACGCCATGCATCACCGGCAACAACGGATCAGCCGTACCATGTACCACCAACGCCGGAACCCGCAACTGGTTGAGCAGCGCTACCCGGCTCGGCTCGGCCAGGATCGCCATGATCTGTCGCTTGACACCCTCGGGGTTGAACGCCCGGTCATAGGACACCGCCGCTTGATGCAACAGTGCCTGTCGATCATCGCTGACCATCGGACTGCCCAGCGCCGCCAGCAGGTCGGCCTGCTGCTCCAGCGCGGCTTCACGATTCGGCGCCCCGCGGCGTGCGAGCAACTGCACCAGTGCCGCACTGGGTGCCGGCAAGCCTTCGGCACCGGAACTGGTCATGACCAGCGTCAGGCTCTCGACCCGCTGTGGCGCCATCGCCGCCATATGCTGGGCGATCATCCCGCCCATGCTCGCGCCCAATACGTGGAATTGCTCGATGTGCAATGCATCCATCAGACCCAGTCCGTCCTGCGCCATGTCGGTCAGCGAATAAGGTGCCGACACCGGCAAACCGAGTTTGTAGCGCACCACTTCGAAGGTCAGGTTGGCCTCTGCCGGTGCTTGCCGCCAGGTCGACAGGCCCACGTCGCGATTGTCATAACGAATCACCCGAAACCCTTGCTGACACAGGGCAACCACCACTTCGTCGGGCCAATGAATCAATTGCCCGCCCAGGCCCATCACCAGCAGCAACGCCGGGTCGGACGCACGGCCGATGCTCTGGTACGCCAGGCTGACCTGGTCCAGTTCGACCCGTTCGGTCGGAACATTGACATCACAACGAGGCGCTGCAAACGACGGCAGGCCAAACAAAAACGTGGCCAAAAAAACGGCCACCGAAAGAAATCGTCCACACATGAAAAAACACCGAAACGCAGAACCCCAGTAGAGCGCGAGTCTGATGAACTTTGTTCAGGCGCGCTGCCACAGTTCCATGACAGTTTGATGAAGAGTGCCGGGCGGTCATCAGCTTCACCTGGCGCCGCACACGATAACTATGTACCGCAGGCCCTCGCGACGACTGACCTCTAATGGCCGCAACGCCGGCATGGCCCGGCCTTCTGGAGATCTGTCGTCATGTTCGACGAACCTTTCACCCAACCGGTCGATTTCGACCTTGCTCATCCACTGCCTTCCAATACAGACCAAAGCCTGCTCCTGAGCGCGCACGCACGCTGGGAGGAATGCCACGCCCAATGGCTCGAACTGATGGCGCAAAGTCCTCGGTCGCCGCTTGATGAACACTGGTGGAGTACCCGCGCGCGCGGCACGGACCTTTCACGTCGCGCGCAGGCAACACGCTTGTATCGCCACCACTTCGAGGCATCCTGCCAATGGGCTTATGCGCAGGGGCACGTGACTGGCGAACAAATGAACGCGCTGCTGCCGATCATCGAGCCCGCCCTGCACGTGGGAACGACTGAAGCAGACAGTGTCCGGATCGAACGGCCGGCGCTCGGAAACACTGAGGGCCGACAGGTCGAACTGTCGGGGGCATGGGTGATCGGCCTTGATTCAACCGAGCTGCTTTACTTGCCTTGCGTACAACCTTCCTGGATGAGTTTTTCCGGGCGCCAGGAACTGGAGCGTTGGCTGATCGAACAGCAACCGCATTTGTTCAATCATCTGCGGCTTTTAACCGGCACTGTCCGCGTCGATTACACCGTGCCGGACAAACCGGTGCTGCAAGCAGGTGCCGAATCCTTGCTGGCGGGACTGTCGATTGATGTCACGGGTCGCAAACGCAACGAAACGGCCCTTGCCCCTCCTCCCGAGCGGCCGGAAACGGACACAAGCGCCCTCGTTATCCCGTTCGGCCAATTGAGCCCCGACATTCCGTTGAATCTGCGTCACAGTGCCCTGGCGCAGCAACAGGCTGCGTTGGACAGTCTGCTCGGCAAGGACTTTCAAGGTCACCCCGAGGAACCACGCCTGCTCCGGTTGCAACAGCAACTCGACACCCTTGCGGCGGCCGAACAGGCCGCCAACACCGCCGCGACATTACTGCTGCAAAGCGACAATGCGCTGAAGATGCTGGAGCTCACCCACTCGTCCAATCCTCACTACCCCGCCCTGTATCAGGCGCGCCTGAGCGGTCTGCGCGCCGAGGCGCAATTGCAGTCGAGCCTCAATCAGATCAACCCGCAAGAACATCGCTGGCTCAGCTGTGTGCTGGATAACCCCGCAGGCCCTCCTCCGGATGATGTCGTCGTCGCTCGCCTGATACTGACTGGCGCCGAAGGTGACGATGGCGAAGAGCTGTCCGAAGAGCTCGTTGGCGTGTTGCTGTTTGCTCATCCAAACGCTTTGTTACGGGCTGAAGACCAAAGTCTGTTGCTCTACTGGCCCGGTCGCCAGGGCGGCCTGCAACGCTTCGCCTCGCAGCGGGACATGGAGCAAACGCTGTTCAAAAGGTCGGCCAACGACACCAGCCTGTCGTTGCAGATCCTGGCGTTGAGCGGCAATCCGTTCGAATATGCCTTGCAGAGTCAGCTTTACCGCTGCGAACAGCAGGCGGCGCGACTGATTGCCGACAACCCTGTTCCCTCTCGTGCTTCCCTGCGCGCGGTGGAACTGGAGAAGCTGCGCGAACAGACACTGGCCCGCCTGGCGGTACCGACGGCCGCCGCCCGGGAGCTGGCGTTCGCACAACTTGTCCAGCAAAACCAAAGCAGTGCCCTGGCCCGCCATTTGCCCACATGGCATGGCGTAATGCCCGATGCACAGCGCAAGCGGCTCAAGGCGCTGTTCACGTCCTGCATCAAAGCCATGAAGCGCTCCCACGAACTGCTGGAACGCGAGCTGCCACACAGGGACGACTTCGGTCGAAAGCTGATCAACAGCCATTTGCGCCAAGCGTTTGGTATCGCCTCCAATGTTGAAGTGGTGTTCGACTTGCCGGTCTCCACCAGTTTGCGGCGCGAAATTGCAGATCAGCACGCCGGCCCAGGCATCCCCTTCAAGCATGTGTTGATACCCAGCCAGCAGCGCAGCAAGCTGTCACTGGTCGAATTTGCCTTCGGTAATATCAACGATGAAATCATGAATCGCCTGGCGTTCATGAAAATCGAGATCAGCGGTGGCAATGAAGGCGAACGCGAGAAACTCAAAAACGCACTGACCCAACAATCATTGCGCAAGCTGGCCACGGAGCTGGACCTGGCCGGTAAATATGAGGCGCGGATCCGCGAGACCTTCCTTGGCACCTCAACCGAGCCGGCCTTCAGCAATGAACACCGCCGAGAATGCCTGAGCGAGCCCTGGCGCCTGATGCTCAAGTTGCAAGGCGAGTTCGCCGTGCTGCAACGGGACATCGATGGCAACGGGCAACGTTTACTGGACATCGCCATCGATGCCGATAGCCGTCAGGCCTACACCCTCGATGGAAAGAACATTGCGTTGCTGCCCGCGCACTTGAGCGTGGGGGGCTCCGATACCCCCGGGCAAGGGCCGAGCACGTTATCCGGTGTCACTTTTATCGTGGAGCACAACAGCGGCCTGACCCTGCTCTATCTGCCCGACAGTCCCGACGGCACATGTGTGCGCCAGTTCGACAGCCTCGAACGGGCACGCAAGGCGCTGTTCAATCTGTGCCTGCGCACCGACATGGCCAACTATCTGGCCAACCGCGCCGTGCATGGCGACATCGCCCAACATGTCGGCCGAATCAATCAGGCACTGCTCAAGCATTATGACGCGCTGATCGGTATAGGACCGGCCTGGCCGGCGACCACCTCGCTGGCGGCCCATCTGGTCAATTGTCATATGGGCCGCTTGCTGCAAGCCCATCGCGCGACATCGCGCTCCAACGATGCGTTGTACCTGGAACAGGCCGCACTGAAGTCCGGTGCAGTGTTCAACTACCTGAAGATGGCCCTGGGCATGGTGCCCTTCGTGGGTGCCGCCGTTGCCCTGTACGACGCCTGGAACAGCGCCAACCTGGCGGTGGCGGCGTTTCTGCGTGGCAAAGTCGGCCATGGGCTGGCAGAAGTCGAGGCAGTGTTGTTGTCATTGATCGACGCCGCGATGGACATTTTGCCCGGTGCAAGCGTCGCGCCCGGCAACGTCCGTGGCATTACCCGCCATCGCCAACTGCGCGCCCTGGCGAAGCATCCGGGCGCCTTGCAGGTTTCGAATCCGCAGCAGGCACGGCGCACCCTTGAGCGTTTCAAGGGGTATGAGTACGAATACGAAATCTCCCTCGCCGGTCTGCAACCGGCCAACCATGGGGTCTATCGAAATGTCTATCGGCATAACGATGGCGACTTCATGATCAGCAACGGGCGCCTCTACCGCATCGAACTGGACGCCGACGCCCGCCAATGGCGATTGAGCGGAACCTGGGCCAGGCCCTACAAGCAACCCATTGCCCTTGATGAAGCCGGCAACTGGAACACCCACTACGCGGTGTACGGCACGATCATTGAAGGAGGTGGTACCGGCGGCGGTGGCGTGCTTGGGCACATGGCCGACGGACTCGACCCGTTATGGCCCGCCGCCATTCGCGAGTGGTTGCCGCGCTGGTGGACAGATCGCGGCCTGCGTCGCCAATTGACCCTGACCAACACAGCCGATGCCTTGACCCGGCAGCTCGCAACGCACACCAAAAAGACCAACGGTTTGCTGGATCACTACTACAGCCTGGAACGAGGGCAGCGTCAGCCGTATCGGGCAGCACTCGACTCGGCTTGTCAGAACGACATCGAGATTGCTCAGAACCAATACCGAACCCTTGAAGAACTCAAGCCGCTGACCCATTCGCGCAAGCGCGTAAAACTCGACGATATCCAAAGCCGCTGCGCCTGGATCGTGGTTGACCGCTCGATACGTCGTATCGACATGATCAAAGAGCGGTTATTGCAGTATCTCGACCGGCTCGATCAACTCTCGGCCCGTTCGAATGCAACACCTCCCGACCAGACGGCGGTACACCTGAACCTGATGGCGCAGCGCAAGCCCCTTCGCAAAACCTTCCTCACCGAGCTTGATCAGCAGCACCTGCTCGTCGAACAAGCCAACAACTGGAACGCGCGGATCACCTTTCGCGCACAAAAAACGAGGTTGGCCGATGACATGGCCCTCCTCAATAAAAAACTGAACGACGCCAACTATTACTATCTGAAAACCGCCCACAGCCTGGAAACCGTTGCCCGCTATGAGGCCGTCGACGATCTATCCTGGTTGTACTTTCACACACAATTCAAAACGGCCCAGAACAAAATGGGTCGTTCGATGCTCACCCAGCACCATCTCCCGGACGTCCACTCCAGCGCGACTCAACGCAACAGGGTTGTTGAAGATTGCCTGACCACCTACGCCGAATTCCGACGCAACCTTCAGGCCTGGACGCTGGGTTACCCACAACACCTGGACCTGGAACAGGTTGCAGTCTTTCTCGACAATCTGCAGAAACTCGAAGAACTGGCGCGCCATGCCATCAAGCATCGCGCCCCTGTCGCACCTGACGCAAACAGCCCCAGGCGGCTCTTCGAAACCGAAGACAATCAGTTGCTGATCGGCATCGCCAGCACCGATACCGTCACCCGGCAGCAGCGTTTCACCCTCGAAGGCGTAGGCCAAACGGAAACCTGGCTACCGCGCAACAGCGGCAAATACCATTTGAGTGGACAGCGGGATCCGGCACAGCCTCAGCTGCCTGATGACGTTCAACCTCTATTGGCCGAAGCCCGGGGCCGACTGGTGCGCGCGGACGCCTACAAAAACAAGGTCGAAGGCTATGCGCAGCAAAACATGCTACCGATCGATCTGGAGCACATGATGAGCAGTGAAGCCATGGAGCTGAGCAATCGAGCCCGTGCCATCGAACGGCTGTTGCCCACCGATCCACTGGTATTGCAGTTACGAAATCGCTCGGATACGTTTTTGCGAACCGGGCGCACCCTCAGAATCGAACAATCCCTGAACAGCAAGACGCCCACTGAAGGTTATCTGGACTATCTGCTGCAACAGCGGGTGGTGGACATTCGCAGGGAGGGCGCACTGCGGGACCTGGGAAAACGCGCCGACGGGCGCCGGGACTTTCTGCAGGAATATGAAGTACGCGACCTGACGATGAACCCGCCTCGCCCCCTGTGGTATGCGCACTTTCACTACAACTCGGCAAAACCGCAATTCGGCGACTTCGTCAAAGGCCACCTGAAACTGCCCGAACAACGCAACCTCGGTTTGCAATGGCAACAGGCCCAGGCCAGCAGCGGTGCCACGGTCGATGCCATCTGGCGCGGCGATATAGGCAAGCCGCTGGGGATCAAACACTTCTCCGAACTCTGAACAATCCTGTAGGAGCGAGCATGCTCGCGATGGTCGTCAACGAAAACGCTGGCTGTCTGAATGCCCGCGGTGTTCTTGAATTCATCGCGAGCTTGCTCGCTCCTACAGGGGGGCAGGGATCAGGCCAGTTGGCTGCGCAGCTGGCGCGCCGCCGCCACCATGTTCACCAGCGCCGCCTCGGTCTCGGGCCAGGCTCGGGTTTTCAAGCCGCAGTCGGGGTTGACCCACAGACGCTCGGCGTGGATGCGCTTGGCCGCCTTGCTCATCAACTTGACCATCTCGTCTGTGTCCGGCACCCGTGGCGAGTGAATGTCGTAGACACCCGGGCCAATGTCGTTCGGGTAATCGAACGCCTTGAAGGCGTCCAGCAGTTCCATGTCCGAACGCGAAGTTTCAATGGTGATCACGTCGGCATCCATGGCGGCGATGGCCTCGATCACGTCATTGAATTCGCTGTAGCACATGTGCGTATGGATCTGGGTTTCGTCACGCACACCGCTGGCGCTGAGGCGGAACGCTTCCACGGCCCAGTCCAGATACTCGCGCCACTGCTCCCGGCGCAGCGGCAGCCCCTCGCGGAACGCCGCTTCGTCGATCTGGATGATCCTGATGCCGGCGGCTTCAAGATCCACCACTTCGTCACGCAGGGCCAGGGCCAGTTGTTGCGCCTGGACCTTGCGCGACACATCCTCGCGCGGGAATGACCACATCAGCATGGTCACGGGACCTGTCAGCATGCCCTTCATGATCTTGTCGGTCTGGCTCTGTGCATACGTGATCCAGTCCACCGTCATAGCTTGGGGACGGCTCAGATCGCCATAAATGATTGCCGGTTTGACACAACGCGAACCGTAGCTCTGCACCCAGCCGAATCGGGTGAACGCATAACCGTCGAGTTGCTCGGCGAAGTACTCGACCATGTCGTTGCGCTCGGCTTCACCATGCACCAGCACATCCAGCCCCAGTCGCTCCTGAACCTGCACCGCGTGGCGGATCTCGTGACGCATGGCGTCGTGGTAATCGTTGGCCGACAGCTTGCCTTGCTTGAAGGCCTGGCGCGCCAGGCGAATCGAACCGGTCTGCGGGAACGAGCCGATGGTGGTGGTCGGGAATGCCGGCAATTGCAATCGTGCCCGCTGTTGCTCAATGCGCTCGGCGAAGGGTGACTGTCGCTGGCTGTCGGCTGCACCAATGGCATTGACGCGTGCTTGCACGTTGGCCTTGTGAATACGTGGCGACTCGGCGCGGCTTGTGGCGATTGCACGACTTTCGGCCAGGGCGGCTTGAACTTTCGGCGCTTGCGGATCATTCAGGGCATCGCGCAGCACGGCGATTTCGCCGCACTTTTGCACGGCAAACGCCAGCCAGCTCTTGAGTTCCGGATCGAGCTTGTCTTCGCGCTCCAGATCCACCGGGCTGTGCAGCAGCGAGCAGGAGCTGCTGACCCACAGGTTGTCGCCAAAACGTTCCTGGGCAAATTGCAGTTGCGCGAGCACCGGTTCCAGTTCGCAGCGCCAGACGTTGCGCCCGTTGACCAGCCCTACCGAAAGAATCTTGTAGGTCGGCAAGCGATCAAGCACGTGCAGCAGTTGATCCGGCGCGCGCACGGCGTCGATGTGCAAGCCTTGAACCGGCAGGCCGACGGCCAGGCCGAGGTTGTCTTGCAGGCCGCTGAAATAGGTCGCCAGCAGCTTTTTCAGGGGCGAGTACTGCAGGATGTGGTAGGCGCGCTCGAAGGCATTCTTCCAGACTTGCGGCAAATCGAGGGTGAGGATCGGTTCATCGATTTGCACCCATTCGACACCCTGGGCAGCGAGGCGACCGAGGATTTCGCCGTAGATCGGCAACAGACGCTCGAGCAAGTCGAGCTTGTCGAAGTCGTTGCCTTTGGCTTTACCCAACCACAGGTAAGTCAGCGGGCCGATGATCACGGGCTTGATGGTGTGTCCCAGAGCCTTGGCTTCTTCGACCTCATCGAACAGTTGTTCCCAGCTCAGCTTGAACGTTTGATCGGCGCTGAATTCCGGGACCAGGTAGTGGTAGTTGGTGTCGAACCACTTGGTCAGCTCCTGGGCATACTGCAACTGGCCATGCTCACCGGTGCAGCAACTGGCCGTGGCGCCACGGGCCATGGCGAACAGGGTATCGAGGGTCGGCAAGCCGCGTTCGTCCAGCGTGCTGTCGAAACGCTCCGGGACCACGCCGAAGGTCAGGGAATGGGTCAACACCTGGTCGTACCAGGCAAAGTCACCCACCGGCAGCAACTCGATGCCCGCGTCCTTCTGCAATTGCCAATGGGTGGCGCGCAACTGGCGACCGACGCTTTGCAGTGCCGCCTGATCGATATCGCCCTTCCAGAAGGATTCCAGGGCTTTTTTCAGTTCACGGTCAGCGCCGATACGCGGAAAACCAAGGGTGTGGGCTACGGCCATGTCGAATGAGTTCCTGTGTAAAAGATGGTGCTATTGTCGACAGACCGGCAAACATGAGACAAACTCAACCTTTTCGTGTTGATCACAAATTTTACTCATGGAGCCCACGGTGATTGAAATCCGTCACCTCAAGACCCTGCACGCCTTGCGCGAAGCCGATAGCCTGGTGGACGCGGCCGACCGCCTGCACCTGACCCAATCGGCGCTGTCCCACCAGTTCAAGGAACTGGAGGAGCGCATGGGCATGGCGTTGTTCGTGCGCAAGACCAAACCGGTGCGTTTCACCAGCGCAGGCTTGCGCCTTTTGCAATTGGCCGACGCCACCTTGCCGTTGCTGCGCGCCGCCGAGCGTGACATCGGCCGCCTGGCCGGCGGCACTGCCGGGCGCCTGCACATGGCCATCGAATGCCACAGTTGCTTCCAGTGGCTGATGCCGACCATCGACCAGTTCCGCGATGCCTGGCCGGAGGTCGAACTGGACCTGGCGTCAGGTTTTTCCTTCGCCCCGCTGCCGGCCCTGGCCCGTGGCGACCTGGATCTGGTGGTCACGTCCGACCCGGTGGATCTGATCGGCATCACCTATGTGCCGCTGTTCACCTATGAAGCGATGCTTGCGGTGGCCAACCAGCATCGTTTGGCGAGCAAGGCTTATATCGTCCCGGAGGACCTGCTCAGCGAAACCCTGATCACCTACCCGGTGGAACGGGACCGGCTGGACATCTTCACCCGTTTCCTGGAACCCGCCGACATCGAGCCGGCGCAGGTGCGCACCTCGGAGTTGAGCGTGATGATGATGCAACTGGTGGCCAGCGGACGCGGTGTCTGCGGCATGCCCCATTGGGCGCTGCATGAATACAGCTCACGAGGCTACGTGAAGGCCAAGCGCCTGGGCGAAAAAGGCTTGTTCGCCACGCTGTACGCAGCGGTTCGCGCCGACATGCTGGATGCGCCGTACATGCGCGACTTCCTGCTGACGGCCAAGGACACCTCGTTTTCGACGCTCGATGGGGTCAGCGCGGTCCGGTAACACCTCACAGTCTCGCCCCTGCATGCTCGCGACACACCGCTATTTTGTGGATCGTAGGAGCCAGGCTTGCCGGCGAAGGGGGCTGACGTCATGCGGCGGCCATGAAAACGCCTTCGCCGGCAAGCCTGGCTCCTACAAGTCATGCGGTGGAGTCAGATCTCGCGCCACATGTGGATTTTGTCGAAGTAGTCCTCGCCCACCCGCACCGCCATCGGTTCGAGGCCGAACTGGATGAAGCCGCAGCGCTGGTAAAGATTGAGCGCGGCATCGTTGCCGGCGGTGACGGTCAGTTTGATCAGGCGCAGCTCCGGACGGGACCGTGCCTCGGCCAGAATCGCCTGCACCAGTTGATAGCCGAGTCCCTGCTGGCGCACGTCGGCGGTCACGTACATGCCGAACAGCGTTGCCTTGTGCCGGGCCTTTTCCCGAGGCTCCAGGGCCAACCCGGCGATGCCCGCCAAGCGGCCTTCCTCGAACGCACCGAACACCACATCGAGCTTGCCGGTCAGGCGCGACTCCCACCAGCTCAGCGGCATGCAGGCCCGTTCGCGCACGCTGGAAGTGAAGGCCTGGGGATGACGGTCATAGGCTTCAAGCATCAGCGCCCGATAGTCCAGGGCATGGCTGGCATCCAGCCGTTCGATCCACATGTTCAGGCCATCCGGCGCTGTTCAAGCATCAGCCGCAGGGCCAGCCCCGACAGCACGAAGCCCATGAAATAACGCTGCATCGCCAGCCAGGTCGGGTTGTTGACGAACCAGGAGGCAATGCCGGCGGCAAACAGTGCGATCAACAGGTTGACGCTGAAGCTGACGCTGATTTGGGTCAGGCCCAACACGATGCTTTGACTGAACACCGAGCCATGCTCCGGCGTGATGAACTGCGGAAACACCGACAGGTAGAACACCGCGATCTTCGGGTTCAGGGCGCTGGTCAGAAAGCCCATGGTGATCAGCTTGCGCGGCGAGTCCGGCGGCAACTGTTGAGCTTCGAACGGCGAGCGCGCACCAGGTTTGACCGCCTGCCAGGCCAGCCACAACAGGTACAGCGCACCGGCCCATTTCAATACTTCATAAGCCATGGGCACCGCCAGGAACACCGCAGTCAAACCGGCAGCGGCGGCGAACAGGTGCACAAAGAATCCCGAGACCACACCCAGCAACGACGTCACACCGGCCTTGCGCCCCTGGCAGATTGAACGGGAGATCAGGTAGATCATGTTCGGCCCCGGCGTCAGTACCATCAACAGCGCGGCAGCGGCGAAAATCAGCAGGTCCTGAAGCGGGATCATGGGCGAAATCCTTGGCGTGAATGATCAGGCGGTTGCGCTGAGCGATGCCCGATAAAACGGCAGGATCAGGTCACGTGTCAATGGCGCCAGGATCACCCCGCCGTCAGTGGCCGGATCGATCCAGAGCACCTCTTCGATCTCTGCCGCCGGCGTGACGTCGGCATCGATGCTCAGTAGAAAGATTTCCGCCTTGACGACAAAACCGGGTTCGTTGGCCGCAGGTGCCGAGAACTGCCCCAGGAAGGTCGCGTGTTCAGGGTCGATGACCAACCCAAGCTCTTCGTCCAGCTCACGGGCCAGCGCACTGACCGGTTGCTCATGCGCTTCGATCTTGCCCCCCGGCTGCATGAACGCCTGGGTGCCGCGCTTGCGTACCAGCAGGGTTCGACCGTCGGGGCCGATCAACAGGGCGGCGGCGATGTGGATGATGCGGGGCGAAAGAGTCATGGCGCGGACCTTGGGGAAATGGCGCAAGGATCGCATGAGACCCCCTGTAGGAGCGAGCACGCTCGCGATGGTCGTCAACGATAACGCTGGCTGTCTGAATGCCTGCGGTGTCCTTGAGTCCATCGCGAGCTTGCTCGCTCCTACAGGGATCGGTGGTGGGTCAGGTCGCTTCCTGGAAATCCATTTCCGGAGGCTGACGACGGAAACCGCCGGTCAGTACGCCCAGGTACACCACGCCAATCGCCAGCCAGCTCAGGCCCAGATACACCGCCAGATGATCGAGGCTGACCATCAGCCACAGGTCCGCCGCCAGGCCGATGAACGGGAAGACCAGGAACAGCACCAGCTCGCGAGGGCCTTTTTTATCTCCACCGATCCAGTAGTGGAAGATCACCGACAGGTTCACCAGGCAAAAGGCCAGGAACGCGCCGAAGTTGATGAAGGAAGTCGAGGTGGTGACATCGAGTTTGAGCGCCAGCAAGGCCACGACCGCGCACAGCAGGATGCTGTTGATCGGTGTGCCGAAGCGTTCGTGCAAGGTGCCGAAGAACGATTTGGGCAGCACACCGTCGCGGCCCATGGCGTACAACAGGCGCGAGCCACTGGCCTGGGCCGACAGGCCCGAGGCGAACTGGCCGACGATCAGGCCGATCAGGAAGATCGAGACAAACAGATCGCCGCCGATGTTGCGGGCGATTTCATAGGCCGCCGAGTCAACGTTGTCGAACTGGAACGACGGATGAGCGATCTGTACGAAGTAGGACACGCCGACGAAAATCAGCCCGCCGATCAACGTAATCAGCATGATCGCCCGCGGAATGGTGCGACGCGGGTCGCGTGTTTCCTCAGTCAGGGTGCTGACCGCGTCGAAACCCAGGAAGGAGTAACAGGCGATGGCCGCACCGCTCATGATCATTGGCATCTGCATGTCACCGTTGAGGAACGGCTTGATCGACCACAACGGCGTGCTGGCATCGCCGCCGACGTAGTGCACGCACAAGGCGACGAACGCCACCAGCACCAGGAACTGCACCAGCATCAGCAGGGCGTTGATGCCGTTGGCCAGTTTCAGGCCGACGATGTTGATCGCACTGGTGATGCCGATGAAGGCCAGTACCCAGATCCACTGTGGCACCGCCGGGAAGGCGGAGTTGAGGTAGGCCGCGCCGATCAGCCAGATCGCCATGGGCAGGAACAGGTAATCGAGCAGCACCGCCCAACCGGCGATGAAACCGAGCTTGGGGCTGATGGCTTTGCGCACATAGCTGTAGGCCGAACCCGCGACGGGGAAGGCCGAGGCCATGCGCCCGTAGCTCATGGCGGTGAAGAACATCGCCACCAGCGCCGCCAGGTACGCGGCCGGTACCATGCCGGCGGTGGATTGAGCGAGGATGCCAAAGGTGCCGAGCACAATGATCGGCGTCATGTAGGCGATGCCGAACAGCACCACCGACCCCAGTGACAGGGTGCGTTGCAAACGAGCCATGAGCGACTACTCCGGAATTATTGGTTTTATGGCAGAGCCGAGTTCGGCGCAGGGTTTTCGGGTTGATCGTTCCCACGCTCCGCGTGGGAATGCAGCCAGGGACGCTCCGCGTCCCCAAGCAAAAGCCGAACGCAGAGCGTCCGTTGATGCGTTCCCACGCAGAGCGTGGGAACGATCAGTTAGCGAGCAGGAATCAGCAGTTCACGCAATCCGGAGGCATGTTCAATCATCTCCCCCGGCAACTTCAGCCGCTGATCGTCCAGATAGCGGTAATCCTGGCGCGCCGCCGCCAAGCGGTTCAGGTCCAGTTCCACGGCAAACCGTCCTTCATCGCGACCGGCCTCGAACATCAGCGTGCCCACCGGATCGACCAGCGCGCTGCCACCAGCGAACAGCAGCCCGCCATCGCCCTCCTCCACCCGGTTGACCATCAGCGCGAACGCCTGGTTTTCCTGGGCGCGGGCCATGATCGCGGTGCGGTGAGTAGGGCCGTAAGGGTCCATGTTGCCGTTGGTCACCAGCAGCAACTCGGCGCCCAGTTGCGCCAGGGCGCGGGCGGTCTCGGGGAATTCGATGTCGTAGCAAATCAACAGGCCCACGCGAACACCGTTCCACAGGCAGGTGGCGTAGCGGTCGCCTGCCTCGTAGACGCCACGGTCCGAGGCCCACAGGTGCGTCTTGCGATATTTCAGCGCAATGCCTTCTGGCGTGATCAGCAACGTGGTGTTGTAGAAGCGGCCGTTATCGTTCTCCGCAGTGCCGATGACCACGGCAATCTCGCGCTCACGGGCGGCGGCGACAATGGCGCTGACGGTCGGGCCGTCCAGCGGTTCGGCAACCTCGGCCACGGACTGCGCCGAAGGGAAGCCCATCAGGTGGCTTTCCGGAAACATGATCAGTTGCGTATCGGCAGCGCAGGCGTTGATGGCCGCCAGGGCGCGCTCGAGGTTGTAAGCCGTGTCGTTGTCACGGCCCGCCAGTTGGGCGAGTTCGACTTTCATGGGTTGTCCTTGTTCTGAGCGCCGGAGAGATTGCCCGGTCGCTGTCTGTGCGCCAGTATGCGCAGCAAGCAAGCGGCCGGGAAATCACGCCGCCGGGGTAACACGATAGGGGTAGAGGCATGACACTCTCGCTGGACGACATCGCCTGGCACCGCTCGGTGGGGCAATTGATCGATGCCCTGGACAAGCCCAATTTCTGGACCCAACTGGTCCGGTTGCTGGATCAGTACGTGCCCTGCGACAGTTGGGTGGCGCTGCTGTTCAGCGCCGATCAGCACCCGCAGGTGTTCGCCGAATGCCCGGGTGAGGATGGCAGCCCCGATCAGCTGTTCCAGGACTACCTGCGCGGCCTGTACCTGCTCGACCCCTTCTACATCGCCTGCCGCGAGCAATCGCGCACCGGCCTGTACCGTCTGTCGGAGGTGGCGCCGGAGCACTTCGAACTGACCGAGTACTATCAACGATACTTTCGTGTAAATGTCGTGGCCGATGAAATCCAGTTTAATTGCCAACTCGAAGGCGATCGTACGCTGTGCCTGTCGCTGGGCAGCAAACAGCGTTTCAGCGCGCAACAGATCGCCTTGCTGTCGTTGATTCAACCCTGGGTACTCGGCCTGTTGCGCCAGCGACTACCCTATGAAATCAATGAAGTGGTGGCGCTGGCCCCCGCACCGGCTCAGGCCGACTGGCGGGTGCAGCTGGAAGCGTCGGTACAGCAACTCAAGGGCGCGCAATTGACCGCGCGGGAGCTGGATGTCGGGCGCCTGATGCTCAGCGGCTGCTCCAGCAAGGAAATCGCCCGCAAACTGGAAATCTCGATCGAAACCGTGAAAGTCCATAAGAAACACATGTACAGCAAGCTGGGGATCAAGTCCCAGTCCGAGCTGTTTTCGATTTTTCTTCAGGCCCAAAATGCCTGATTGAAAACTGTAGGAGCGAGCACGCTCGCGATGGAAGACAGGGCACCGCGGGGTGCCAGGTTCCCCACGTTATCGTTAACGACCATCGCGAGCCTGCTCGCTCCTACAGGTCATTGATAAGTCCGAACCCAAGGAAACCGTATGAGCCTGTCACTCCTGAGCCGCTACGCCTTCTTTGTCGCCTGCGTGATGTTTACCCTCATCAGCCTGCCCTTTCTCGACTATGACTGGCTCTGGCCGATCACGGCCGTCACCGGCGTCCTCAGCCTGATCGGCGTGTTCGACCTGCTGCAAAGCCCCCACGCGGTGCGCCGCAACTACCCGATCCTGGGCAATATCCGTTATCTGGTCGAAGGCATTCGCCCGGAAATCCGCCAATACCTGCTCGAATCCGACAGCGATGCCCTGCCCTTTTCCCGGGCCCAGCGCTCGCTGGTCTATTCCCGGGCCAAGAATGAATCCGCCGACAAACCCTTCGGCACCCTGATCGACGTCTATCAGTCGGGTTTCGAATTCATCGGCCACTCCATGCGCCCGGCGCCGTTGAGCGACCCGAACACCTTCCGCGTCACGGTCGGCGGCCCGCAGTGCACCCAACCGTATTCCGCCTCGGTGTTCAACATCTCGGCCATGAGTTTCGGTTCACTCAGCGCCAACGCCATTCGCGCATTGAACCAGGGCGCCAGGCTCGGCAACTTCGCCCACGACACCGGCGAAGGCAGCATCAGCCCGTATCACCGGGAACACGGCGGTGACCTGACCTGGGAGCTGGGCAGCGGCTACTTCGGTTGCCGCACCGCCGACGGCCGCTTCGACCCGCAGCGCTTTGCCGAGCAAGCGCGAACCCCGCAGGTGCGGATGATCGAAATCAAGATGAGCCAGGGCGCCAAGCCCGGCCACGGCGGCATCCTGCCCAAGCACAAGGTGACGAAGGAAATCGCCGAGACGCGTGGCGTCCCCATGGGCCAGGACTGCATTTCACCGTCACGTCACACCGCGTTCTCCACCCCCATCGAAATGATGCATTTCATCGCGCAACTGCGTGAGCTGTCCGGCGGCAAACCGGTGGGCTTCAAGTTCTGCCTCGGTCATCCATGGGAGTTCATGGGTATCGCCAAGGCCATGCTGGAAACCGGCATCCTCCCGGATTTCATTGTCGTCGACGGCAAGGAAGGCGGCACCGGTGCTGCGCCGGTGGAGTTCACCGACCACATCGGCGTACCGATGCGCGAGGGCCTGCTGTTCGTGCACAACACCCTGGTGGGGCTGAACCTGCGGGACAAGATCAAACTCGGCGCCAGCGGCAAGATCGTCAGCGCCTTCGATATCGCCAGCGTCCTGGCCATCGGCGCCGACTGGGCCAACTCGGCGCGCGGCTTCATGTTCGCCATCGGCTGCATCCAGTCGCAGAGCTGCCACACCAACAAATGCCCAACTGGCGTGGCCACCCAGGACACCCTGCGCCAGCGTGCCCTGGTGGTGCCGGACAAGGCCCAGCGCGTCTACAACTTCCACCGCAACACCCTCAAGACCCTGGCCGAAATGCTCGCCGCCGCCGGTCTTGAGCACCCCTCGCAGTTGTCGGCCAAACACCTGGTGCGGCGCATGTCGGCGACCGAGATCAAATTGTTCTCGCAGCTGCATGTGTTTCTCAAACCCGGTGAATTGCTGACGGGAGAAGTGAATGGCGAGTTCTACTCGCGGATGTGGCAGATGGCGCGGGCCGACAGTTTCGAGCCCAATGAAATAGCCGCCGCCTGAACCGACAGGCCCCGGCATGGCGCCTCACCAACGCAGCGCCTTGATCGGGGCCGGTTCCTTCATGACGATGAAACCGTAATCGCCGATCAGGTAGATGCGGTAGGACGGGGTCTCCACCAGCGGCGGGAATTGTTGATAACCCACGTGCGTCGCATTACGCCGCTCCCGCTCCAGAATCACATTGGTGATGCCTACCTTGGGCAGGTTTTCCGCCAGCATGTAATAGTCGGTGTTGAGCAGATAGTGCAGCACCGGCAACTGCCGGAATGAACCGGCCGCCGCCGGCAGCCAGTGGTCGGAATAGGTCACCGACAGGTAAATGCGCTTGGCCTGGCGCAGGGCCGGATGGCTGTCGATATCGCGCCCAAGGTTGTACAGCGCATTGGCGTGAAAGGTTTTCTGAACGGTCAGGACCCGGCCATAGGCAAATGACAACGAGAGCATTGCCAACAGCGGCACCAGCAACAGCAGCGGTAATCGCTCATGCAACGGCGCCAATCCCAGGTAACCGAGATAGAACAGCAGCACCAGCAGCACACCGAAGCCCATCAGGGTTCTGGCCCCTTCATTGAAGTCACGAAAGAACAGCGCCACCCCCGACACCAACAGCGTCACAACCGCAACGCTCAGCAGGCATGACAGACCGATCAACAGCCGCTTCGCCCCGCCTTCCTTGCGTTCGATGACGCGGCTCCCCAAACGGACCGCACCGACAAGGGCGCACAGCAGCAACCCGGCAAATACCCAGATGAATCCGCCATGAAACAGTAACAGGACCTTTTCCAGCACGCGGGCGATGTTGATGTCGATTTGCAGCAAGGGATGCGCCGACCACTGCACAAACAACGCGCGATCGTTGCCCATGAAGGGATAAGCCGTGACAGCGTAAATCAACCCGCCCAGTACAAGCTGAGCGAGTTTTCCACCGATCAGGGCCCCCCACTGCGGCCAGGGCAATCTGTCGTTCGCAGCCCGAAGCAGCTCCAGGCAACACAGCCCCAGAAATACATTCAGGCTGATTTGATACAGCCCCAATGCCAGGGCGATCAGAAACGACGGCACCAGCCATTGCATGTTGCGCGAAGGGTGGCGATACGTAATGGCGAAAATCATCGTCACCAGGCTCAGCGCCATGGGCGCACCATCGTATTGATACGACAGGTTTTGCAAAAGGAACGGGTTGTACCAGAGCGGCAAGAGCACCAGGCAACAGGCCATGGTTGGCTGGCGGAAATAGTGAAATGTCAGGCTGGTGAGTGCCCAGGCCATGGCCAGGGTGGCGATCAGCAAAGGCAATGGAAAGATGTTCGGGGCTGCCCCCGTGAAGGTCAGCACGTTGTAGAACAGCTCGGCGAACAATCGGCCCTGTTCCGCCCAGGCCATCCCGGCCGACAGCGAACGCCAGTTGTCATCAATGTAGGGATAGTCGGCGAGGACCAACGGCACGACATAGGCAAAGGTCGCGAGCAGGAAAAACCACCCGACCTGTCGGCGCCCAAGCTCACGGGTGATAGTGTCGCTGAACCTGCCCATCAGGGGCCGCCTCGCGGCCTGCCGCCGACGATGTCCTTGACCACATAGCGCGGCCGGTGCTTGGCCTCGATGTAGATCCGGCCGATGTACTCGCCGAGGATGCCGATACCGATCAGCTGCACGCCGCCAAGAAACAGAATGGCGGTCATCAGCGAGGGATAGCCCGGCACGCTGTTACCGAAAAAAATCTTGTCCAGCACCATGTAGACCGCGTACAGCACCGCGAAAATCGAGATCACGCCGCCGATGTAAGTCCACAAACGCAGCGGCAAGGTGCTGAACGACGTCACGCCTTCGAGCGCCAGGTTCCACAGCTTCCAGCCGTTGAACTTGCTGCTCCCCGCCACGCGCGGAGCCCTTTCGTATTCCACCAGCACCGTGTTGAACCCCGCCCAGGACAACACCCCCTTCATGAACAGTTGATGCTCGGGCAGTGTGCGGATCACGTCGACCACCCGGCGATCCATCAGGCGAAAATCGCCGACATTTTCCTCGATGCGGGTGTACGAAATGCGATTCAACAGGTGATAGAACAGGGAGGCACTGTGGCGTTTCAGATAACCGTCGGTGGTACGGTTACGGCGTTTGGCCAACACCACATCCGCCCCCTTCTGCCATTGCTCGACCAACTGCGGAATCACATTGACCGGGTCCTGCAGGTCGACATCCATCGGGATCACCGCATCGCCGGTGGCATACTCAAGACCTGCGAACAGTGCCGGCTCCTTGCCGAAATTGCGCGAGAAGTTGATCAGCATCACCTGATCGTCCACCTGCGCCAGGGCGGACGCTCGCTCGGCGGTGCCATCGGCGCTGCCATCGTTGATGAAGACAATCTCCACCTCGGCGGCGCCCAGATTCAATTCGTGACGCACGGCGCGATAGAACAGCTCGATGGCCTGTTCCTCATTGAAGACCGGGACGATCAGCGACAGTCTCATGTGTCACGCTCGCGAAACACCACGTACTTGGAAAACAGGAAACCGAACACCAGGCTCAACGCCGAAAACATCACCACCGTCAGCAAACCGTGCAATCGCCACAGGTCACCGGCATGGCCAACGCCATAACTCAGTGCCCCCATTGCCACCATGAACAGCAGATAACCGCCGACCGAGAGCCTGCCGTCAAAAGTGTAGAGCGCATTCATGTAGAACGAGAACGTGGCGGCAACACAGAAGGCCGTCAGATTGCTGATCGCCTGGCGCAACCCTGCCGCCACACTGAGCAGGAAAAAAATCTGCCAATGGATCAGCGTGTTGGCGACCCCGATGACCGTGTAGCTGGACAACCCTTTCCACAACCGTCTCATGCTGACGATCCTGTAACGGATAGTGTGCCCCCCATGAATATTTGAGCTTGTCTACTGTCATAAATCGCAGGTTTGCCTGGCTTTCAGACCAGCGGTCAGGGACTCGGGGGGCGCCGGGAGACATTCCGAAACACCCGTTTTTTTGCATTTGGCGACAAATGAGGCCACCCTGCGCGCCGTTCTGTTCAACCCCCGTTTACGAGCCCGCCGTCATGACACCAGCGCGCGATCACCGGATCGATTTCTTTCGCGGTCTGGCACTGATCTTCATCTTCTGGGATCACGTGCCCCACAACCCTCTGGGTCAAATCACCCTGCGCAATTTCGGCTTCAGCGATGCCGCCGAAGTGTTCGTATTCCTGGCCGGTTACGCGGCCGTGCTGGCCTACGGCAAGATCCTTGCGCGCGACGGCTACCTGATCGCCTGCGTGAAAATCCTGCGGCGCGCCTGGGTCCTGTATGTGGTGCACATCTTCCTGCTGGCGATGCTGATGGGCATCGTCTTTTTCGCCAACAGCCATGTGGAAACCCGCGACCTGGTAGAGGAAATGGGCATGCACCACTTCATCGCCAGCCCTCAACAGGCTCTGATTGACGAACTGCTGCTGCGCTTCAAGCCGAACCTGATGGATCCGCTGCCCCTGTATATCGTGCTGCTGGCCGGTTTGCCGCTGGTGCTGCCCTGGATGGTGCGCAAGACCTGGGCCGTGGTGGCGGTATCGACGACCCTCTACCTGATGGCCCAATGGCTGGGCTGGAACCTGGCTGCCATCAAGGATGGCGTGTGGTACTTCAACCCGGTGGCCTGGCAATTGCTGTTTGTCCTCGGCGGTGCCGCAGCGGTCCATGCACAGCGCCCACGGCAGCCCGATACCCGGCCGCTGCTGCGCCAGCCGCTGTTCATCATGGCAGCGGCGTATGCGGTGTTCGCCGGGATGCTGACCCTGTCGTGGCGCTGGCCGCACATTCACGATGCGCTGATGCCGGCCATCCTGAGCGATCTGCTGTACCCGATCAGCAAGACCAATCTTTCCCCTGCGCGCCTGCTGCACTTTCTGGCGCTGGCCTATGTCACCGCAAAACTGCTTCCCGATACCGGCTGGACACAAAACTGGCTGGCACGGCAAAGCTGTCGCATGGGGCGCTTCTCTTTGGAGATTTTCTGCCTGGGTGTATTGCTGGCGCCCCTGGCGGACATGCTCAACGCCCTGACCGATGATGCCTTCGCCATGCAGATCTTCACCGCCCTGGCAGGCGCCGGCCTGATGGCATTGCTGGCGGTGTGGCTGGAATTCAACAAACGCCTGGACCTAAAACCCATCCCAGTCCTGTAGGAGCGAGCAAGCTCGCGATGGTCGTCAACGATAACGCTGGCTGTCTGAATGCCCGCGGTGTCCTTGAGTCCATCGCGAGCTTGCTCGCTCCTACAGTGGCCAGCGGGGCCATTTGCCATGCCCTTTTGCTGCCATTAACCGATGGTTGGCGGTTTACAATTTTTTCACCAACGCCATCCACCGTCTAAGCTTCAGACAAGTCCGATCAATCTGCATGTATGGATCAGTCGTCTATGGGCGCTCTATGGCAAACCGATTCGAGTAAATCCGTGGTCCCGACTGAAGGTGTGGATGAAGAGCCGCCTGTACCCGTAAAACCCCGTCGCTCCAAACACGGCTGGAAAGCCTTCTGGCTGCTCTTGTTGATCATTGCCATTGTGGTGGGCCTGGCGGCCGCCAAGGAAATGCGTACATCGAGGTTTCAATCCCGGGAAGTCAGCAAGTTCGCCGCCACCCTGGGCTATGAACTCAAGCCCGGGCCCAGCGATGCGATTCATTACCCGGGCGCTGGCCCGTTCGATCAGCGCCTGGGCTACAGCTCCCTGGACGAGTTTCTGCCGAGGTTGCTCAAACGCGACTTTGTGATTTCGGCCCAGACCCGCTTTTCCCCGGCGCTGATGAAATACAGCGACAAAGGCTTTTTCGTACCCTATGCGGAGAAAATCCAGGCCGGTCTGTCGATCACCGATTGCCGTGCGGCGCCCCTGTACCAGTTCAATTATCCGCAGCAACTCTACTCGAGCTTCGAGTCGATCCCTCCGGTGGTGGTCAACAGCCTGCTTTTCATCGAAAACCGCTTCCTGCTCGACCCCCGCCAGCCCCTGGCCAACCCGGCGGTGGACTGGCCAAGGTTCGGCATGGCGGCCTACACCCAGGTCGCCAAGATGCTGCACCTGCCCGGCCAGTCGGCGGGCGGCAGTACCCTGGCCACGCAGTTGGAGAAGTACCGGCACTCCCCCGATGGCTTGACCGTGTCGGGCGGGGAGAAAATTCGCCAGATGATTTCCGCCAGCGTGCGGGCCTATCAGTCCGGGCCGGACACCCTCGTGGTCCGGCAGAACGTGGTGCGTGACTACCTCAACAGCGTGCCGCTGTCGGCCGTACCCGGTCACGGTGAAGTGCATGGCATGGCCGAAGGTTTGCGCGTGTGGTACGGCGCCGACTTCAACGAGGCCAACAAACGCCTGGCCAGCAATGCGACGGATCCGCAAAGCCTGGCGGAAAAAGGCCTGGCCCTGCGCGAAATGCTGTCGTTGATGATTGCCCAGCGCCGCCCTTCCCATTACCTGACCAAGGGTCGCGATGAGCTGGCCGAACTGACCGACAGCCATATTCGCCTGCTCGCTCAGAACAACGTGATCGACGCCCCCTTTGCCGCCGCGGCACTGGCCAGCAAGGTCACCTACCGCGACTGGGCGACCCAGCCGACCATTCAACCGATCGAAACCAACAAGGGCATCAGCGTGGCGCGCAGTCGGCTGGCCGGAATGCTCAATCGTCCACTCTACGATCTGGACCGCCTCGATCTCTCGGCCACCAGCACCCTGCAAGGTGAATTGCAAACCGAGGCGACGGCCTATCTGAAAAAACTCGCCGACCCGGTTTATGCCGCGCAGCTCGGCCTGTTGGGCGAACGCCTGTTGACCCCCACCAGCACCACCCAGGTGCGCTACAGCTTCACCTTGTTCGAACTGACACCGGACGGCTCGCGAGTAAGGGTACAGACCGACAGCACCGACCAGCCGTTCGACATCAACGAAGGCAGCAAGCTGGAACTGGGCTCCACGGCGAAAATGCGCGTGCTCACCACCTACCTGCAAATCGTCGCCGAGCTGCACGACAAATATGCCGGCATGAGCGTGCCGGAACTGAAAAAGGTCGATGTACCGGAGCAGGACCATATCAGCCGCTGGGTGGTCGATTACCTGATCCAGGCCAAGGATCGCAGCCTGCCACCCATGCTCGGCGCCGCGCTGGACCGCAAATACTCCGCCAGCCCCGGCGAGGCGTTCTTTACCGGCGGCGGGCTCCACGTGTTCCACAACTTCCGCAAGGAAGACAACGGCCGCATGCCAACCCTGCGCGATGCCTTGCGCGAATCTATCAACCTGCCCTTCATTCGCCTGATGCGCGACCTGGTGCGCTACACCACCTACTCGGGTCCAAACAACCGCGCCGAATTGTTCCTGGACGACCGCGACCCGCGCCGGCAGGAGTACCTGGCCTCCTTCGCCGACCGCGAGGGCACTTCGTTCCTGCTCAAGTTCTGGAAGAAATACCGCAACAAGGACACACAGGCGCGGCTGGAAACCTTCCTCGACAGCATTCGCGCGACGCCCATCCGCATGGCTGCCGTACACCGCTACCTGCTGCCCAATGCCAGTCAGGAAAGCTTCAACACGTTCGTACGTTCGCACCTGGATGGTGAAAAGCTCACCGAAAAACTCACCGACGAGCGTCTGGAAAAGCTCTATCAGGCCTATGGGCCCGGCAACTATGACCTGCCGGACCAGGGCTTCATCGCCAAGGTTCACCCACTGGACCTGTGGATGATGGGCTACCTGCTCAACAACCCGGATGCCACCTTCAAGGACATAGTCAAAGCCAGCCAGTTCGAACGCCAGGAAGTCTACAGCTGGCTGTTCAAGAGCCGGCACAAGCTGGCCCGCGACAGCCGTATCCGCACCATGCTGGAGATCGAAGCCTTCCTCGATATTCATCAGCGCTGGCAGAAAGTCGGCTATCCGTTCGACCATCTGGTACCGTCGCTGGCCACCGCCATCGGCAGCTCCGGTGATCGCCCGGCGGCGTTGGCCGAATTGATCGGCACCATCCTCAACGATGGCGTGCGCATGCCGACGCTGCGCATCGACAGCCTGCACTTTGCCGCGGATACACCCTACGAAACCCGCTTGATCAATGATCCGGACGTGGGAAAACGGGTGATGCCGTCCGAGGTCGCCGCGGCCATGCGTGAAGCCCTGTCGCAAGTGGTGGACGCAGGGACCGCCAAACGGGTGTCCGGCAGCTTCAAACTGGCCGATGGCAAGCCGCTGGCCATGGGCGGCAAGACCGGGACCGGTGACAACCGCATCGAAGCCATCGGCTCCGGCGGACGCATCCTGAGTTCCAAATCGCTCAACCGTACGGCCACTTTCGTGTTCTACATCGGTGATCACCATTTCGGCACCCTGACCGCCTTCGTGCCGGGACGCTCGGCCGAGAGCTTCACCTTCACCTCGGCGCTGCCGGTGCAAGTGCTCAAGGGCATGGCGCCGATCCTGATGCCGTACCTGCAACCGGGCACCAATACTATGTGCCAGGGGACGGTGGCATCGGCCGGACACTGAACGAGGATCGGACAAACAGTGGCGGTAACCCTGCATTTTTCACTCTTCAATTTTGAGTACGAAATGCCGACGTAACCGTCCTTTCAAATGGCTATTTGCGCTTTTTTTCGACCATCGTCTTACCTAGGCTGATCGTCCATTCATTGATCACGGACGATCCAGCCATGCCTTCCTCCACTGACTCTTCCCCTGAGAAAAGCATCCATCACGACCTGGTCAAGAGCGCCATCCCGCCATGGCTGTCCGAAGCTGCGCCCCACCGCATTGCGCCGCTGACCCAGGTGCGATTGACCCTGCCCGACTGGCACCACCGGGCCTCAGCGGCTGAACACCGACACCTGAAGAACGCCGTCCGGCAACACTGGCTTGCACAAAACAAAGTCGATCAGATGCTCAGCGGCCTGCTGGATGTGCAGGCCTTCGCCGAGCCCCTGCTGCAAAGGGCCCTGAAAGAGCGCTTCGGCATCGACAATCAGGTCAAGGACCTCTGGTTGCACCTGTACTCACCGGCGAGCAGCGATAGCTGGTGGGTCCACGACTTCGCATCGGGCACACGCAGCAGAACCGTGTCGGTGCTCGATGCAGCACTGCACAACTTTTCCAGTGATGAAACATTCCATGCCGACTCGGCCTTCATCACTGCGCCCGACGCCCGTGGCCACTTCACCTCCATACATTTGCGCAAGCCGGTGAACATAGAGCAGTTCACGGCACTCTGTCGGGAACTGGACATCGGCGGACAGTACGCACGGTATCTCAAGGATTACTTGCTCCCTGACAACCCGTTGGCGCGGAATTTCTTGCGCCTGAAGGTCATCCAAAGCCAGAAGGCAACCCTGAGAGTCGCTGCCGGCATGGCTTTGCTCAAAGGCGACATCGGCGAGCAAGCCCACGGTGTGATCCTCGGCCTGCTTGACGATCGCCAGCCATTGCACTGGCGCGGCCAGCCCGTTCACTGCTACAGCCTGAGCATGATGGATACCGCGCTGACCGGCATTTTGGTGATCTGCGCCGACGTGTTATCGGCGACAACGCCCGTGCCCTTGATTGCCTATGTACCCCATGACCCGCAACACCCGCTCAAGGAGTATTCCTCCGGACTGGCATTCGTCACCGAACTCACCCGACAGTTGCGCGACGGCTCGACATCACAGACCGCCACAACCAACAGCTACCAGATGTTTTTCAGCCAATTCGTCGCGCAACACCAACGCGGTCATTTCTTTGCCGGGCTCAACAACCGCTTGAGCCAGGTGAAATGGCACCAGACTCCTGCCGGGAGCAACTTGCCCAGTTGGCGGGAAACGCCGTTGGATAACCCGAATCTTCAATTTTGCCTTTCGCGGCTCGCCGATGATCGCCAGACCCGATACACCGGCGATCTCTGGGACTGGCTCTACCAATGCAAACTCAACAAGATTTTCAACGACGCGCGGGAGATTGCGATTTCCACCGCTTACGCCGACCGCATGGCGCGCTGGGCGTGGTGGGACAACCTGGAAAAGATGCTTTCGGACATCCTCAATGTCGCGTTGCTGGTAGTGACGCCCTTCGTGCCGGGTCTGGGCGAGCTGATGCTGGCCTACACCGCGTATCAGCTGACCGATGAGGTGATCGAGGGCATTGTCGATCTGGCCCAGGGTCGCTTGCTTGAAGCCGGTGAACAGACCCTCGGCGTCCTAGAGAGCGTTGTCCAGTTGGGCGCATTTGCGGCGGCGGGCGCGCTGGGTAACGTCGCAAAAACAAAACTTTCGCCATTTTTCGAGGGGCTCAAACCCGTGCAGTCGGCCGATGGCAGGACCCGCTTGTGGAACCCGGACCTTGCTCCCTACCGCCAACCGAACCTGACGTTGCCGGCGGACGCCAGGCCAGACGCATCGGGGGTTTACCTGCATCAGGGCCGGCGTATTCTGCGCCTGGACAATCAACTCTTCGAAGTCGATCAAGATCCGGTCACGGCACAACAGCGAATCAGGCACCCCGGACGAGCCGATGCCTATGCACCGATCCTGCGCCATAACGGCCACGGTGCCTGGGTCAGCGAAACGGAAAACCCGCGCCAGTGGGAAGGCCCGGTTTTGATGCGTCGTCTTGGCCACGCCACGGACGCCTTCAGCGATACGCAACTGGAACAGATTCGCCTGATCAGCGGCACCGAGGAAGCAGAACTGCGCCGGATGCACCTGGAAAACGCCCCACCGCCTCCGCTGCTGGCCGATACCCTGCAACGCCTTGGAACCTCTGCCGAGACCGCCGTTGCAACGCCATCCGCCGGCGTCGCCCTGTTGCTCGAAGACTTTCCCGAACTGCCGGTATCCCTTGCGGAAAAAGTCATCGCAGAGACGACTGAAGCGGAACGTGAACACATCACGCAGAGAAAGCGCCTGTCGCTGCGCCTGAGGCACCGTGCCCACGAGCTCCAGTTCGAAACCCTGTCGGTACGCGCCGCCCATGGCCTGTACCGGGATACCCTGGCCAATCCTGATACTGAACGATTGGTGCTCGGTACCCTGGTCGTGCACAGCGATGTGTTCGCCGACCTGATCCTTGAAGTCCGCCAGGGCAGCCTCGATGGAGAACTGCGCTGCCGTATCGGGCCTGAAGGGGCTTCGCGCAGGCATGTGATGGTTCGCGACGACGCGGGCACCTATCGTGTGCTCGATGGCGCAGAGCAACCCGACCATGACGCCGAGTTTTTCTTGCCCGCGGTCTTGCATGCCCTGGGTGTCGACGGGCAACGCACACTGGGTTACGGGCCAGCGGACGCAGACCTGTTCAGACAGTGGATCATCGTCAAGACAGCGCCGCCCGCCGAGCGCCGAATCCTGCTCGCACAACCGCCGGTCCGCGCCGTTGCCGAACGTGAAACCGAATTGCTGCTGCGCGGCGGCGCCCTCACTCGAGGCGGCGTATCCCTGCATGAGCGCATCGAGGATCTGTACCCGCATTTCAGCGCGAGCGAAGTCGATGCATTTGCCGACGCCTTGATCGTCAGGGGTGAGCCGATGAAGGCCATCGAACAGCATGAAGACGACCTCGACGAATTGCGTGTGACGCTCAATCGTTGGGAATACCAGCAACCGCAAGTATGGGGACCCGGCGCGAGCGCCTTTCGCGACGGCGGCGGACGGCACATCGTCGAGCGCCTGACCGAGTGTTTCGAGCGCAAGACAACCGAACTCGGCAGCCGTACCGATCCGGACAGCTATACGCTCGACCTGTCCCGAGAGTTGCTGCCGCTGGATCTGGAAACGTATTGGTCAAAACGCCCGGTATTGAAGAAATTTCTCGACAAGGTCCACGTACTGAAGCTGGACAACACTCGCTTTTCCAGCGAATGGTTCGGCCTGCTGAAGGACTTCCCGAACCTGCGTGAACTCAGTGCCAAGGGCTGTGCACTGACACAATTGCCCAAGAACATCGGCACCATGCCCAAACTGGAGCGCTTGCGCCTGAGCGACAACCTGATCGTGCTGGATGCCTCGGCGGTGGAGCGCTTGAAAAACCTGACCCGCCTGGAAATTCTCAGGCTGGAGAACAATCCGCTGGCCTTGGCGCCGCACATTGGCCGCATGCCGCGGCTGATGGTGGTGGCACTGAGAAACACCGGTCTGTCGACCTGGCCCGAAGGCACATTTGCCAAGCCCCGACCCCGTGGCTTTTTCCTTGATCTGCGCGATAACCCGCTGGCCCGGATACCCGAGGCAGTGCCTGGCTCACCGCAAGCGCTGATCATTGCCAACACGCGTCTGAGCGTCGAGCACCTGTCAGAGATAGACAGGCTGGTGTTTCAAACCCTGCGCCGCTCCAACGGATTGCCCGCCGAGCCTTTTGTGGACTCCACCGAGCAGAATCCATCACTGAATCAATTTCCCACCGCCTCGCAGTGGAACGATGTACCGGGCTGGGGTATCGATCGCGACGTTCTTTGGCTGGAACTGATCGACGAACCGGATGCGAGACAGTTTGTATCCACGCTGATTGAAACCCAGAACTCGGCTGATTTCAGGGCTGGCGGACAAGCCAGGGAGAATCTGTTGCAACGCGTGTGGCGAACGATGGACGCGGTCTACATCGACACCCGTCTTCGGCAAAAGCTGTTCCTCATGGCCATCGATCCGGTGCGCTGCGCCGACGCCGGGGCGCAGTTGTTCAACAACATGGGCATCGAAGTGCTGGCCTCGGAGGCGCGCTCCTACTCCATCAGTGCCGAGCAAACAGAGCAAAAACTGGTGACCCTGGCCAAAGGCGCGGCGCGCCTGGACATGGTCAACGAGATTGCCCGGGCCGACATGGCCAGTCGCTCCGGCGACCCGGATGAAGTGGAGGTCTATCTGGCCTATCAGACCGGCCTGGCACGCCGCCTGGATCTGCCATGGCAATCGCAGCGCATGCTGTTTCGGCCGGTATCGGGGGTCAGTGATGAAATGATCGATCAGGCCAGTGATACGGTGCTGGCGCTGAGCGAGGGGGATGGATTGGTGAACCGCATGCTTGAGCAGGCGTTCTGGCAAGACTGGCTGCAGGAACGTTATCCCGTACGGATGGAAAGCAACAAGCGAGGCATGCAGAACAAATTCGAGCAGCTCGATGACCTGCAAACCGCACAACGGCGCTGGGCTGGCACCAGGCTCACGGAGGAACAACGCGCAGCCCTCAAGCAACGGCTCACGACGCTGATGGAAGGTTTCTCGATCCCGCAGACTGCGGTGCTCTGCGACGAGCCGATCAGCGAATCGCTGATCGATCGCCTGCTGGTTGAACTGGGTGAAGAGGAAAAGCAACTGGCCCGGACCCTGACCCGGACCGCGATGAACAAGGCCGGTGTGTAAGCCCCCCGCCCCCACCTGGCAGTGCTCGCTGTCAGGTGAGTATCGGACCGGGTTCAGGGCGCCGCCGCACTGAATTCCAGATGGACACTGCCGTAGTAATGGCCAGACTGATAGCCACCCGCCGGTACTTGCGGCTGAATCTCCAGCGCAAAACGCCCGCCCGCCTGCGCCTGTTCAGCCGATACCACTTGCCGGGGTTGCGCGTCATGACTCAATTCCATGCCATTGAAGCTGACTCGCAAAGCAATGTTCTGCTCGTCACGGCCATTGGACAGATACGGCTCGGTTTCAAGGCGGGCCTGAATGGCGCTGGTGTCATGTTTCACGTCGAAGTTCTTGCGCAAACCGCCCAGCGTCGAGGTGCCGGGATTCCACGGCAACTGTTGCTCAAGATGGATCCAGTTCGTTTCGGCGGGTATTACGTAGAAGCCCAGGGTCGGGATATCCACGGACACTTCGAAGGTATGCTCCTCCCGCGCGGCAAAGGCGCAGGCACTGATCAGCGTCAGGACGCCTGCGCAGCCGATCAGGATTGATTGCTTGCTCATCTCGGCTCCCTGCCTTCATGGTTTGCTGGCGATGCGCAGCGTTTTTTTCTCGCTGCCCTCGACCAGATTGAAGCGGTATTCGCGACCGGGTTTCTTCTCGAACTCGAAGCTCTTGCCCGCCAGGATGTGGTGCTTGGTGACGGGTTCGCAGTCGGTCTCGTTCTTGAGCGAACAATTGCGAAACTCATCGACCACCACGACGGTGTTGCCGTTATTGCTCAATCGATAGCGCCCGGCACTGTCCTCGACCACGCTGTCGTAACGGGCCTGGCTTGGGCGGACGAAAAACACTGTGCCGAACCCGGTCATGACGTTGACCCCGGCGGACAGATGTTTCTTGTACTCGTCACGCTCCTCTGCGGAGACAGCGAACTCATCTTCCTTTTCCGGCACCACCGGCACGAAGCGCACGCGGAAATAGCGCTCGGTATCGCGACTGCCCATGTGCAGCAAACGCACGCCCTGCATGCCGCTGGCCGGTACGATCAGTCGCGCCGGGCTGGCCATCAAGCCATCGCGGGCGCTGGCATCGGCCTGGGTCTTGACCTCGACCTCACGCGAGCTGCCGTCGGCGTCGTAAAGGATTTCCAGAATGTTGACCTTGACGAACGCGGTAGCATCGCCGCTGTTGAACACCCGTTTGAGGTAGGTGCTCTTGTCGCCATCCAGATAGTCGTACACCGTCCCGACGTTGATTTGCGGCCCGGCCTGAAGCCCCAGGGACACTCCGCTCAACCCCATCAGTAACACCAGACGTTTCATACCTTTGAACCTCATCCCATTGAACATGATGCGCTCCCTTGCCACCCACGCAGCGCCGGTCAGACTTCCGAATCCCAGATCACCGTGATATCTCCGGAATAACTGGAAGCCACACCGGGACGGGTGATGTAGTCCACGTAAGAGGGGGATATTTCGAAGTGCAGAATCCCGGGGCCCCGATCCACATAGATCCCGGGCTGGAACTGCTGAGCATTGTTTTGCCCGAGACGTAACGGCCGGCGTTCGACCGGTTGCCCCTGAAGGTCCATCAAACCCTTGGGTAGACTGACGGCCACCGTTACAGCGGCAGCCCGTTGCGAAACAGGGTCACGAATCATGCAGTCGTACAGACCGCTGATCTCGCATATCAGATGCATCTTGAAACGCGACGACACCGAAATATGGAAAGTCTGGTCACGGAACAGGCGCACGGGTTTGCGCCCCGCCTGCAACCAGCTTTGCCAACCGCCTGCGGGCACCAACTGGACTTTCTCGCCGCCGGGCGGAATGTCGACTTTCAGGGTGTGCTGCACATCCAGCACAAAGTCCAGGGTCAGATCCGGGTCATCGGGCTGCATGTTGTCGCCCATGTCGAAATCGCCACCGGAACCGATGCGATAACTCATGGTGCCGGTGTACTGGCCTGATGACATGCCTAGCGGATTGGGCGTGCGCAGTTCGTAGGCGAAATCCAGATAGTTGTAACTCATCTCGGGAATCAGAAAGCTCGCCGTCTTCGCGCAGATCGAAGGCGTCGGTGTCTTCCAGAAAAAACGGTAGTAGCTGTCACCATAGAACCCCACACCACTGTACTGACAGTTGGCAGGCGCATAGACCCAGCTATGGCCAGGGCCACCCCACAAATTCTGGTGTCCTTCCAGCGCCGAGGCCGCACCGGTCAGATTGGCAGCGGTATCGCTGAGCACATACTGAGAGCCAATGCCGGCAATACGAAACTCGACCTGCTCCGATTCCCCGGTCTGGGTGTTGGTCACCGTCAACGCCCGCCACTGCGCCGGCGTGCGGAACATCGGACCTTCGCGCTCGATCGCACCGGGCTGAATCGCCGTGACCGAGCGAAAGGTAATCGGCAGCCGGATGCTGAACGTTTTGTTGTTGCGGCATTCGACGGGATTGTCCAGGCAGTACCCACTCTCCGGAGTCTTGTTGATGAAACTGTTGTTCTGCGGATTGGCCGGATCGGGGGTGAACAACGCCCGGATTTCCTGGGTCACCGCCTGCGCTCCGGGTGCTCCCAGCACGGCCAGCAGTCCCAGCCAGCGGCCACATGACATTAATTGGGCCACTGCCCTTGCAAGACTCATGATTGAACTCTCCAAAAAATCGCTTTGGCCCTTCACCCGGCCTTCTGCGGGTTGAACGAGGCATCGGCCAGGGTCTCGGGACTGCAACGCAGATCACCAATCATCAACACATTGTTTTCACTGCGGTGCTGGTCGACGTCGAGACGGAACTGACACAGCAACTGGTCGGCGAAGCGCACTTCCAGGGTCGGCGAACCGGCGTTCATTTCCATCGAGAAAAACCCGTCGACTTCACTCACCCCGCGACTGGCGTGGTTGATCACGTGATGGCCCTTGAGCGGCCGGCCTTGCGGGTCAAGCAAACGTCCCAGCACCGTCAGGGTCTTCATGACCCGCACCTTGCGGTACTCCACGCCTCCCTTGTTCAGGTGGTAGCGGGTACGGGCCGGTTCGATGGTGGCCGCCGGCGCATGGTTGCCTTCGAAGTCGAAGCTCACCGAACTGTTTCGGTAAGCCGTCAGCGGGATGAAATTGCGCCCCGGACGCAGCGCTGCGCTGCCGCCGCTCAGATCGTCGGCGCGCAGGGCGATGCCATCGATATCGGACTCGACGTCGACAATCATCCCGGCACCGCGTCCGTGATGCTGACTGGTCAGCGTCATGTGTCGGGCGCCCACCACCAACGTGCTGTCGAGGTTCAGGCCACCGGTGAAATTGCTGTTGTAGGACGAACGCTGGATAAAGCCGTCGCCGTTGACCGCATCGGTGCCAAAGCTCCCCAGGCTCGACAGGCCGACGCCGTAGGTGTCGGTCAGTGCGGTCACCGAGACGCTTTGCAGGACGTGATCCTGCCAGTCCTTGCGGTAACCGAGGGACGCATTGGTATCGCGGCTGCCATCGCGGGCGGTGCGCGAACCGATGCTGCCGGACACTTGCTGGCCTTTGCCGCCGAGCGCCACGTTGAGGCTCAGGTCGACTCCGCGATTGCGCGCATCGCCGCTGCTGAAGCTGCCCGGCCGGTCGAACAGCGACAGCCGCCAGTTGGCATCGCTGCCCAACAGTGTCGTGCGTTGTGTCCAGCCCAGGTCTGCACCGATACCTTCGACGTTGCCTTCACTGTGGGACACCCGCGCGTTCAGCGAATTGCTGCGGTTAATCCGATGGTTGAGCGCCAGCGAAGAGTTGCTGGTCTGGCCGGTGAACACGTTGCGCTGACGCACGCGGGTTCCGTCGGGCAGCGTGTCGTAAATGTAGGTGGTGTCGAGCCAGCTGCGGTTATGGCTGACCACCAGACTGCCTGAGCCATAGTTGTACAGGCCCTGCAGATCCATGCCGGTGCCATGAGCCTGGGTCTGATAGACGTTGGCGTACAGGCTGGTGCTGTTGGCCAGTGACCAGTCGATGGAGCTGCCGAACTGCATCTTCTCGCGCTCCTGGCGCGCCGAAAGCCCGAGAATCACCCTGGGGTGCAACAGGTAATTGGCCGATGCGCCGAACGTGGCATAGCCACTGGCTTGCTGGTCCCAGTTGCTGAGCAGTTTGCTTTCCTGGCCGGCGAACAGGTTGTAGCGCCAGCGTTCATCGAGATTGCGCCAGTTGTTGGGCTTGTAGATCAGCTCCTGGGTGGTCGAGGTGATTTGACCGTCCTCGATCAAGCGCACTTCCACCTCGTAAATGCCTCCGGGCAATGGCCGGGTGTCGAGGGTCTGCAAACCGGCCGGCACCGACTGGGTGTTGATCAACAAACCATCCCGGAAAATTTCCACCGAGGCCTGGCGGTTGGCCGTGACGTAGATGGGGTAAACGCTGGGCTTCGGACTGTCGATCGCCAGGCTGTCGGAACTGCCGACCATCACGCCCACGGCGGTGTCGGGGCTGGTGCCGAACGAACGGGGCTGACGGGTCAGCCCTTCGGAATTGGGGGTGAAGTAGCCCAGGCGGAAAAAACTGCCTTGCAGTTCACGCTGGGAGTAAAGCTCATGCACGGCGTGAAAGGTCTTGTCGTCCGGTCCGCCCAGACGCGCCAGTTGCATGTTGAAGGTCTGGCTCCAGTTGCCCAGGCTGCCGCTGGCCTCGAGGCCGAAACGTCCGCCCAGGTCCTGGTCCTGGCCACCGTTGAGATTGACCTGGTTGCGCAGCATCAGGCCGCTGCTGCCGCCCTCGGGCTGATCGTAGAAACGCCGGGCCTCACTGTCGCGCTCGGCGTTTTCGGTGACGATCGACAGCAACGAGTTTTCCAGGTTGTAGTGAACCGCCAGCATTTGTTCCGGACACTGGCCGGTGCAGGCACCCAGCGCCACGCCGGGCTTGAGAATGTCGGCCCAGGTCTGACGCTCACTGGTGCCGAAACGGCTCTCGCTGGTATCGGTGAAATCGAGCAAGGTCACCCGGTCATCGCGGGACAACACAATCATCGCCTCGCCCAGCGGTTGTTGATCAAGTTCGACCCGAACCGCCAGTGGCACATCGAAAAAGTGCTCCTCGAAATCCGCCGGCAACCCCTTGGCCTGGGCCAACAAACTTCTCGGCGTATTATCAGTGGAAGTGGGCGCCGCAAATGCACTGCTACATAACAGCAACGCAAGCGCTGCCGCGATGGGCGTCATCGGGAACATGAACGAATACTCTGATTACATAGAAATTGAATCCCGGTCGGCAAGTTGACTGCCGACCGGTCGCGTTACTCAAACCAGTAAACGCTTATGACTTTTGATCAAATTCAAAGAGCAACGGGGGGAACAGCATCAAACATCATGGTGACGGCACCGGTGTAATCACCCGGCGCGAAGGTAGTGCCTTTTGCCGAAATCCGCAGCGGTGCACGGAAGTTGACATCGGACTCTGCTTCACCCACGACCATTTGCGGCGTGGTGGTCAGTTCCTTGTTGTTGAACTCGACTTTCAGGTCGATGGTGTCGGCACCGGCGATCAGCTTCGGTACGCTTTCCAGGCTGGCGTGCACCGAACCGTTGTTGTTGCGCACGTCGAAGAAACCGTTGACCTGGCCCATGCTCCCGGTGGTTGGGCTGTAGCTCATGTCCTGGTCCTTGTTGACCAGATCCGGGTCGACCGGGACCACATAGAAGCCATTGGTCGGTACATGGGCGACCAGGCTGATGGAGTGACGGGCCTCACCCGCGGCGAACACGGCGGAAGAACCCAGAGCCAGAACAGCCAGTGGAGCAGCAATCGCGAATTTCTTGAACATCATTCAGTACCTGTCTTTATCAATTTTCGATTCATTGAAACTTCTGCAGGAACAGAAAACAGTCACGAGCAGTTTTGTGTGCCGCAGAACTTTCAACGCCGAACAATGATCAGGCAATGCATCTGGAAAGTAAGCAGGCAAGTTCCTTAAAGTTCGTAGCCAAAGTGCTACGACCCTGGAAAGAAAAATACTTTAATAATGAAAAACTTGCTGTTCGCCTGTAAGAGAGAGACTACATCAAGCCACTGCACGAGGAATAAAGTCCAACTAGGCCTCAGCAACTTCTGTAGGACGGATATTACACTTCCAATAAATAAAGGCGCGAGTCGAACATTTAGAGAGTTAACACTAATTTCAACTTTTTCACCCATGGCAAAGCTCTATTTCGAGAGGGTGAATATGCCATTTTCAACGACGATTTTGCCTGTCGTTCTGCGGAGTGAAGATTCAGCCGTCCGTCGGTCAGCCTTGCCTACCACTCAAGATATATCTTAAGTTGTATCTAAACACGACGAGAGAAGGCAAAAATGAGAGACCATCATTCTCCCCACCGCGAACACGGTGACGGCTTCGAAAAACGCCCCGGCCGCGAACGCGGCGGCCGCGGCCCACGGGTATTCGCGCCCGGCGACCTGAAATTGCTGTTGCTGGCCTTGATCGCCGAACAGCCCTGTCACGGCTATGACCTGATCCGCCAGATCGAAGGCATGTTCGACGGTGCCTATAGCCCAAGCCCCGGTGTGATCTACCCGACCCTGACCTTTCTGGAAGAGAGCGAGATGATTCAGGGCGATGCCGAAGGTGGCAAAAAACGCTATTGCGTGACCGATGCCGGACGCCAGTCCCTGGCCGAGCAAGCGGTTGCCCTCGAAGGCGTGCGGGTGCGCATCGATGTCAGCAAACGCTCGTTGCGCGGACATGACCGCCCGGCACAAATCCACGAAGCGGTGCATAACCTGCGTCATGCCTTGCAAATGCACCATGGCCGCTGGAGCCCCGAAGAAATCCGGCGTGTGGCCACGTTGCTCAACAACACCGCCAAAGCCATCGTCGATGGCCCTGCCGTTCCAGTTGCCACGGAGAAAAGCGAATGACTGTCATACAGACCCAAGGCATCCACCGCGTGATGCATGAAATCAAACGCCGCCGTCTGCAAGTGCTGCGGGTGGTCGACCTGACGCCGCGCATGCGCCGGATTACCCTGGGCGGCCCCGAGCTGGCCGGCTTCATCAGCCTTGGCACGGACGACCACGTCAAATTGCTGTTCGCGCAGAACGCCCAGGAACAAGCCACGCTGGAAACCCTGGAGCTTGGTGCCGGCAAGGATCACGGACCGATGCCGGCCATGCGCGACTACACGCCGCGCCGCTACGACCCGCAAACCCTGGAACTGGACATCGACTTCGTGCTGCACGGCGACGGCCCCGCTTCGACCTGGGCCGAACAGGCCACGCCCGGGCAGTTCCTGCACATCGGCGGCCCGCGGGGTTCGATGATCGTGCCGGACATGTTCGACAGCTATCTGCTGATCGGCGACGAAACCGCCCTGCCCGCCATTGCCCGTCGCCTTGAAGGCCTGGCCGCCAATCGCCGGGCGCTGGTCATCGTGGAAGTGGAAAACGGCAAGGAACAGCAGGTGCTGGAAAGCGCCGCACAGGTCAATGTGATCTGGGTGCTGCGCGAGGGTGGCAAGGATCATTTGCTGACCACCGTGCGGCAGATCAAGGTGCCTTCGGGCAACCTGTATGCCTGGGTCGCGACCGAAAGCAAAGCCTCCCGGCAGATTCGCCGGGTGCTGCTTGATGAACACGGCCTGGACGAGCAATTCGTGAAGGCTGTGGGCTATTGGCGGCGGGATGACACCGACGACCTGTAGGAGCGAGCGGTGCGGCGATCCGACTTGCCCGCGAAGGCGGCCTCACGTCATGAGACACATTCGAAAACGCCTTCGCCGGCAAGCCTGGCTCCTACAGAAATGGGCCCCCCACAAAATAACGGTGTGTCGTTCCTAAGGGTTTGGATTAGCGGCGGCGATCCAGCGCGATCAACACCAGCGACACCAGAACAAACCCCACCAATAACCCGCTCGCATTGATGAACACCTGTGGATAACCCAGCTTGCCGACATCGATGAACGGGTATGGATAAGTCGCCAGCAGATGCCCACGCAGCAACGCATAGGCGAAGTAAGCCAGCGGATAAATGACCCACAAAACAATGTGCCGCCACCGTAGCTGGCCTTTGGGCACGCAACACCACCAATAGACCAGATACAGCAGCGGCATGATGTCGTGCAGCAGTTCATCGGCCAGCCGCTGCCAGCCTTCGGGGTGCCACAGGTGACGCAGCAACAGGTTGTAGGCCACGCCGACCACAATGATGCTCACGGCAATGCCACTGCTGACCCAAGGCTGCAGAAACCAGCGCCGTGCGGCCGATTCGCGGGACGTCACTTCGCAGGTCAGTACCGTCGCCACCAGCGTGTTGCTCAGCACGGTGAAATAGCTGAAGAAGCTCATCAGCCCGCCCAGCAGGCTGGCCGACAATGTCCAGCGTGAATAGAAAATCAGGTACAGCTGGATACTCAATCCAACCCAGCCCAATACGGCCGCGACGGTCACAAAGCGACGCCGTACGGCAATCCCGGGCGCCGAAGGGTTGACCATGTTCAGAGCGGACGCTTGGTGCGCATCAGTTTCACATACAAGCGTTCGACCTTCTCCCGCGCCCAGGGCGTCTTGCGCAGGAACGTCAGGCTCGACTTGATGCTGGGGTCACTCTTGAAGCAGCGGATATCGATACGCTCGGCCAATCCGGACCACTCGTAGTGTTCAACCAGAGCGTTGAGGATCTGCTCCAGGGTTACGCCATGCAGCGGGTCGGGGTTGTAATCGGTCATGCCGGGCCTTCAGTGATAGGGAATGGGACGCCGCGCACCTTAGCCGAGGGCTTCGTCGGGGGGAAGCGATCTATCAAATGTAGGTGAACCTGTAGGAGCGAGCATGCTCGCGATGGTCGTTAACGATAACGCGGGGAACCTGATGCCCCGCGGTGTCCTGTCTACCATCGCGAGCGTGCTCGCTCCTACAGAAACCCTGCGGCTTCCTGCACTGTTACCGAATCCGAAAGGATGCATGTCAGCAAAAGCCCTTTGTCTATCTGTAACAAAACATTATCCTTGCGCCCGCTTTAGCTGAAACGCTTCCGCAACCCCTTGCGTCCGCTGTTTTTCGTTATTTCCCAGAAAAAGATCAAGAATTCCCTTTCTATGCCTGACTTTAAAACTCCGAGAGACAGCGCTGTCTCAGCACCCGCTGCCAGTCGAAACATCTTGACGCTGATCGCTGGAGTCACCGCGCTGGGCCTGGTCTCCTGCGTTCAGGCGGCGTCTGCCTTCGATGGCGATTCCCCCTGGATGCTCGGCGACTGGAACGGCACGCGTACCGAACTCGCGGAAAAAGGCTACGACTTCAAAGTCGATTACACCGGCGAAATGGGCAGCAATCTTCACGGTGGCTACGACCACGACCGGACCGCGCGGTACAGCGACCAGTTTGGCCTGGGTACGCATCTGGACCTGCAGAAAATCCTCGGCTGGGACGCCGCCGAATTTCAGTTGACCGTCACCGAACGCAGCGGCAACAACATCAGCAACGACCGCATCAACGATCCGCGTGTCGGCGGCTTCACCTCGGCCCAGGAAGTCTGGGGCCGGGGCCAGACCTGGCGCCTGACGCAGATGTGGTATCAGCAGAAATTCTTTGATGAAAAGCTCGACATCAAGGCTGGCCGATTCGGCGAAGGCGAAGATTTCAACAGCTTCCCCTGCGACTTCCAGAACCTGGCGTTCTGTGGCTCTCAGGTAGGCAACTGGGCCGGTGGCATCTGGTACAACTGGCCGGTCAGCCAATGGGCGATGCGGGTCAAATATCACCTGACGCCGCAGCTCTACGCGCAGGTCGGCGCCTACGAGCAAAACCCCTCGAACCTCGATCGCGACAACGGCTTCAAGCTCAGCGGCAGCGGCACCCAGGGCACCGTCCTGCCGGTCGAACTGGTGTGGTCGCCCAAGCTCAATGGCCTGCCGGGTGAATACCGCGCCGGTTACTACTACAGCAGCGCCAGCGCCACCGATGTCTACAAGGACAGCAACGGCCAGCCCGCCGCCCTGAGTGGCCAGGCTTACCGCAGTGCATCGAGCAAACACGGGATGTGGCTGGGCGTCACGCAACAGCTCACCAGCCTTGCCAGCGACCATTCCCGTGGCCTGAGCGTATTTGCCAACGGCACCATGCACGACAAGAAAACCAACGCCATCGATAACTACGTGCAGGCCGGCGTGGTCTACAAGGGCCCGTTCGACAGCCGCGCCCGCGACGACATTGGCTTTGCCCTGGCCCGCGTCCATGTCAACCCGGCCTATCGCAAAAACGCCGAGGCGATCAATCAGGCGCATGGCGTTTTCGAATACGACGCCCCGTCCTTCCTGCCGCCGCAGGACACCGAATACAGCGCTGAACTCAATTACGGCGTGCACGTCACCAACTGGCTGACCGTACGCCCGAACCTGCAATACATCCGCCATCCCGGTGGCGTGGATCAGGTCGACGACGCGTTGATCGGCGGGATCAAGGTCCAATCATCGTTCTAACCAACACCCCAAACCCTTGTAGGAGCGAGCACGCTCGCGATGGTCGTCAACGATAACGCGGGGAACCTGATGCCCCGCGGTGCCCCGTCTACCATCGCGAGCATGCTCGCTCCTACAGGGGGTTATCTGAACCAGGCCCGCACAGGATCATCATCTACAGTGAACTTGCGCGGGTCTCACCAAAACATCACGGAGAACCACACTATGAGCACTGAAGGTGCTTTGAGTCGAAGCCGTCTGTTGCCGAGCCTGCTCGGTATTCTGCTGCTGCTGATGGGCCTGGCCATGCTGGCCGGGGGGATCAAGCTGAGCCTGCTCGGCGGCTCGCTGTACTACCTGCTGGCCGGTATCGGCCTGGCGCTGACCGGCGTGCTGCTGATCGCCGCCCGTCGCGCCGCGCTGGGTCTCTACGCACTGGTGTTGTTCGCCAGTACCCTGTGGGCGCTGTGGGAAGTCGGCCTGGACTGGTGGCAACTGGTGCCGCGCCTGGCCCTGCTGTTTGCGCTGGGGATCGTCATGTTGCTGCCCTGGTGGCGTCGTCCGCTGCTGCGCACAGGCCCGGCGCCGCTGGGCACCGGTGCGCTGAGCGTGGCCGTGGTGATCGCAGGCGCAACCGCGCTGGCCAGCCAGTTCACCAACCCCGGTGAAATCAAGGGACAACTGGACCGCGACAGCGTGCCGGGCATGACCAGCACCGCCCCGGCGATGCCGGACGGTGACTGGAACTCCTATGGCCGCAGCGCCCACGGCGATCGTTACTCGCCCCTGACGCAGATTACCGCGCAGAACGTGCACAAACTGGTGCCGGCCTGGACCTATCGCACCGGTGACCTGCCAGGGCCGAACGATCCGGGTGAAACCACCGCCGAAAACACTCCGCTGAAAGTCAACGGCATGCTCTACGTCTGCACGCCGCACAGCCAGGTGATCGCGCTGGACCCGGACAGCGGCAAGGAAATCTGGCGTTTCGATCCGAAGCTCTCCACGCAAAACGCGAAGAACTTCAAGGGTTGGGCGCACATGACCTGCCGTGGCGTGAGTTATCACGATGACGCCGTGTATGCCTCTGCACAGAGCCCGACCGGCAGCGCCAGTGCCGCGGTCGCCAGTGTCTGCCCGCGCCGGATCTTCCTGCCGACCGCCGACACCCGTCTGATCGCCCTCAATGCCGACACCGGCAAGATGTGCGAAGACTTCGGTGACAAGGGCCAGGTCGATCTGCGCGCCAATATCGGCAGTTTCGCCGCTGGCGGCTACTACTCCACATCGCCACCGGCCGTGACCAAGGACCTGGTGGTCATTGGCGGCCACGTCACCGACAACGTCTCCACCGACGAGCCGAGCGGCGTGATTCGCGCCTTCGACGTGCACACCGGCAAACTGGTGTGGAACTGGGACAGCGGCAACCCGGACGACACCGCGCCGATTGCCGAAGGCAAGACCTACACCCGCAACTCGCCGAACATGTGGTCGATGTTCGCCGTCGATGAAAAACTGGGCATGCTTTATCTGCCGATGGGCAACCAGACACCGGACCAGTTCGGTGGCGCGCGCACCCCGGAATCGGAATTGCACTCTGCCGGCCTGACCGCCCTGGACATCGCCACCGGCAAGGTGCGCTGGCACTTCCAGTTCACCCACCATGACCTGTGGGACATGGATGTGGGTGGCCAGCCAACCCTGATGGACCTCAAAACCCCTGACGGCGTGAAGCAGGCCGTGCTGGCCTCCACCAAGCAAGGCAGCATCTACGTGCTGGACCGCACCACCGGCAAGGCCATCGTGCCGATCAATGAAGTACCGGTGCCACAAGGCGCGGTGGAAGGCGACCATACGTCGCCTACCCAGCCGAAATCCGACCTGAACCTGATGCCTCCACCACTGCGCGAACGCGACATGTGGGGTGTGACACCGTTCGACCAGTTGATCTGCCGGATCAGCTTCAAATCCATGCGCTACGACGGCCCGTTCACGCCGCCATCGCTGCAAGGCTCGATCGTGTATCCGGGCAACTTCGGTGTGTTCGACTGGGGCGGCATCTCGGTTGACCCCGTACGTCAGATCGCTTTCGTGAACCCGGACTGGATGGCGTTCAAATCGAAACTGATACCGGCTGCCGAAATCGCCGCCCAGGGCCCGCGCAAGAGCGAAACCGAAGGCGTACAGCCCAACAAGGGCGCGCCTTATGGCGTGATTCTCGAACCGTTGCTGTCGCCGATGGGCCTGCCGTGCCAGGCGCCGGCCTGGGGCTATGTGGCCGCCATCGACCTGACCACCCATGAAAAAATCTGGATGCACAAGAACGGCACCGTGCGCGACAGCTCGCCGGTCCCGATTCCGCTGAGCATGGGCGTGCCAAGCCTTGGCGGCACCTTCACCACCGCCGGTGGCGTCGGGTTCCTGAGCGGCACACTCGATCAGTACCTGCGTGCCTACGACGTGAAAAACGGCAAGCAACTGTGGGAAGGCCGCCTGCCGGCCGGCGCACAAACCACGCCTATGACCTACACCGGCAAGGACGGCAAGCAATACGTGCTGGTCGTCGCCGGCGGTCATGGTTCGCTGGGCACCAAACAGGGTGACTATGTGATTACGTACAAGCTGTCCGAATAATCACCGTCCCCTGTAGGAGCGAGCACGCTCGCGATGGTCGTCAACGATAACGCGGGGAACCTGATGCCCCGCGGTGTCCCGTCTACCATCGCGAGCATGCTCGCTCCTACAGTCCGAAATCCAGCTAACCTGAATCCCTGCTGAATCCAGCTTCAACGCCACCCCATCATTGAAACCAGCGCCAACCTGCCCCATCTAAGCCCCATACCCATTGCGCAGGTGCCCCCATGAGCGACCAGCAAGAATTCCCCGAAGACCCGAGCGAATACGCCGACCCGGAAAACGCCCCGCACCACACCGCCGGCAAAGGCCTCGCCCTGCCTGGCCAGAACCTGCCGGACAAGGTTTACATCATCCCGATCCACAACCGACCGTTCTTCCCGGCCCAGGTGCTGCCGGTCATCGTCAATGAAGAACCCTGGGCGGAAACCCTGGATCTGGTGGCCAAGTCCGAACACAACTCCCTGGCCCTGTTCTACATGGACACGCCCCAGGAAGACCCGCGCCACTTCGACACCTCGGCCTTGCCGCTGTACGGCACGCTGGTCAAGGTGCACCACGCCAGCCGGGAAAACGGCAAGCTGCAGTTCGTCGCCCAGGGCCTGACCCGCGTGCGGCTGCGCACCTGGCTCAAGCACCATCGCCCGCCGTATCTGGTGGAGGTCGAATACCCGCATCAGCCCAGCGAGCCGACCGATGAGGTCAAGGCCTACGGCATGGCGCTGATCAATGCGATCAAGGAGCTTCTGCCGCTCAATCCGCTGTACAGCGAAGAGCTGAAGAATTACCTCAACCGCTTCAGCCCCAACGATCCGTCGCCGTTGACCGACTTCGCCGCCGCGCTGACGTCGGCCACCGGCAACGAATTGCAGGAAGTGCTCGACTGCGTGCCGATGCTCAAGCGCATGGAAAAAGTCCTGCCGATGCTGCGCAAGGAAGTCGAAGTCGCGCGCCTGCAAAAGGAAATTTCCGCTGAGGTGAACCGCAAGATCGGCGAGCACCAGCGCGAGTTCTTCCTCAAGGAGCAACTCAAGGTCATCCAGCAGGAGCTGGGGCTTACCAAGGACGATCGCAGTGCCGACCTTGAACAGTTCGAGCAGCGGCTGACCGGCAAGGTGCTGTCGTCCCAGGCGCAGAAACGCATCGAAGAGGAAATGAACAAGCTGTCAATCCTCGAAACCGGCTCGCCCGAATATGCCGTCACCCGCAATTATCTCGACTGGGCGACGTCGGTGCCGTGGGGCGTTTACGGCGAAGACAAGCTCGACCTCAAGCACGCGCGCAAGGTGCTGGACAAGCACCATGCCGGCCTGGATGACATCAAGGACCGCATCCTCGAATTCCTCGCGGTCGGTGCCTACAAAGGCGAGATCAGCGGCTCCATCGTGTTGCTGGTGGGCCCGCCAGGCGTGGGCAAGACCAGCGTCGGCAAATCCATCGCCGAGTCCCTGGGCCGGCCGTTCTACCGCTTCAGCCTCGGCGGCATGCGCGACGAGGCCGAGATCAAGGGTCACCGCCGCACCTACATCGGTGCGCAGCCGGGCAAACTGGTGCAGGCGTTGAAAGACGTCGAAGTGATGAACCCGGTGATCATGCTCGACGAGATCGACAAAATGGGCCAGAGCTACCAGGGCGACCCGGCCTCGGCGCTGCTCGAAACCCTGGATCCGGAGCAGAACGTCGAATTCCTCGATCACTACCTCGACCTGCGCATGGACCTGTCGAAAGTGCTGTTCGTCTGCACCGCCAACACCCTGGATTCGATACCAGGTCCCTTGCTCGACCGCATGGAAGTCATTCGCCTGTCGGGTTACATCACCGAAGAGAAAGTCGCCATCGCCAAGCGTCATCTTTGGCCGAAGCTGCTCGAAAAAGCGGGCGTTTCCAAGGGCAGCCTGAGCATCAGCGACAGCGCCCTCAAGGCCTTGATCGACGGCTACGCCCGTGAGGCCGGCGTGCGCCAGTTGGAAAAACAACTGGGCAAACTGGTGCGCAAGGCCGTGATGAGGCTGATCGACGATCCGAACGCGGTGATCAAACTCGGCCCCAAAGACCTCGAAGCGTCCCTTGGCCATCCAGTGTTCCGTAACGAGCAAGTACTGTCGGGCACGGGCGTGATCACCGGGCTTGCCTGGACCAGCATGGGCGGCGCAACCCTGCCGATCGAAGCCACGCGCATCCATACCTTCAATCGCGGCTTCAAGCTCACCGGGCAACTGGGCGATGTGATGAAGGAGTCGGCGGAGATCGCCTACAGCTACGTCAGTTCGCACCTGAAGTCGTTCGGCGGCGACGCGAAATTCTTCGACGAAGCCTTTGTCCACCTGCACGTACCGGAAGGCGCCACGCCCAAGGATGGCCCGAGTGCCGGCGTCACCATGGCCAGTGCCCTGTTGTCGCTGGCGCGCAATCAGCCACCGAAAAAGGGCGTGGCCATGACCGGCGAGCTGACCTTGACCGGGCATGTACTGCCCATTGGCGGGGTGCGCGAAAAAGTCATCGCGGCGCGGCGGCAGAAAATTTTCGAGCTGATCCTGCCGGAAGCCAACCGCGGCAACTTCGAGGAATTGCCGGAGTATCTGAAGGAAGGCATCACCGTGCATTTCGCCAAGCGGTTTGCGGATGTGGCGAAGGTGTTGTTCTGATGCGCTTGTAGCGACTGAACTACCGCTATCGCGAGCAGGCTCGCTCCCACAGTAATTAGTGGTGCCCACAAAATCTGTGTTCACTGCAAAACCGTGTGGGAGCGAGCCTGCTCGCGATGGCGTCGGCACTGACAACATCCATTTGCGACCCTGTCACATTTTGTCTCATCTCGGTTATGCTCGCCGTTCGTCGTGAACGCAGGAGCCACTGACCCCATGTCCCCCATCCGCCTGTTCGTCCCGCTGTCGATGGCCCTGCTGGCCGCCTGCGCCACACAACCTGCGCACAACGTGACGGTGGAAAAACAAAGCGAATGCCCGGTCACGCTCAGCAATGGGCAAAACCTGATTCTGACCCTGCCCAGCAACCCGACCACCGGCTACCGCTGGGCGATCCAGGATTCGGCCGGCGGTGTATTGCGCGCGCTCGGCCCCGAGGTCTACAGCAACCCGGAAGATGCAGGCATCGTCGGCGCGGCCGGGATTTCGACCTGGCGCTTCCAGGCGTTCGCGACCGGCACCGGCCGCTTGCGCCTGACCTCGCAACAGCCCTGGGCACCGGAAGTGCTGCCGGTGGAGTCGTTCGACTGCGCAATCTCGGTCAACTGACCATGGGCTGGCTGATCCTGGCGCTGATGGGCGCGGTGACCTTTCTCTACGGGCTGAGCATGCAGTCTGCACTGCTCTGCCTGCTGGTCAAGCCACTGCCTGTCCTGGCCCTGCTCGGCTGGCTGCATGACGCGCCGCCCGGCGACTATCGACGCTGGATCAGTCTTGGCTTGATCTTCTCCCTGCTCGGCGATGTGTTGCTGGCATGGCCGGGGGACTTGTTCGTGTTCGGCCTGGGCGCGTTTCTGGTCGCTCACCTGGCCTATCTGAAAGCCTATCTGAGCGATTGCCGACGCCTGGCGCCATTACCGCTGATCTTCGCCTCATGTGTCGGCTTCGTGCTGTTGGGCATTTTGATTGCCCATGGCCTGGGCCCATTGCTGGTCCCGGTGATCGTCTACGGTTGCGCCATCAGCGCCATGCTCTGGCGGGCGCTGGCTCGGCTCGGCACCGATGTGTCCAAGCGTTCGGCACTACTGGCGGCAGGCGGAGCGCTGGCATTTGTGTTTTCTGACAGTGTGATTGGCATCAGCCGCTTCGTGATGCCGTTCGATGCAGCACCCTATGTAATCATCCTCAGTTACTGGTTGGGGCAATGGGGAATTACCGCCTCGGCGTTTCGCGAGCAGGCTCGCTCCCACATTTGATCTGCGCCGCACACACACTTGTGTCTGACTGAGCCCCCTTTGTGGGAGCGAGCCTGTTCCGGGCGGCGTTCCGACGATAGCAGTCTCAATGACAACCACATCTGCGGACCTGCCCGCCGGTTTATCAGACAACCCGCGCATCAGTGCGCCAACTTGGCTAAAATGCCGGCCTTTTCCCCCCACACCGCCGGAACCGCCGTGAGCAAAGAACCCGATCGCCTTTTCGCCCAGCCTTTGGCCCAGGTGCCTGACTTCGCCTTCAACGAAGACGTGGTGCGGGTGTTTCCGGACATGATCAAGCGTTCGGTGCCGGGTTATCCGACCATCGTGGAAAACCTCGGCGTGCTCGCCGCGCAGTTTGCCCAGCCCAACAGCGTGCTGTATGACCTCGGTGCGTCCCTCGGCGCGGTGACTCAGGCCCTGCGCCGGCATGTACGGACCGACGGCTGCCGGGTCATCGCTGTGGATAACTCCGCCGCCATGGTCGAACGCTGCCGTGAATACCTCAAGGGACAGGACTCGATGTTCCAGGAACTGCTGCCGGTGGAGGTGATCGAGGGCGATATTCTTGCCCTGCCCTTGCAACCGGCCTCGGTGGTGGCGTTGAACTTCACCCTGCAATTCATTGCACCCGAGCAGCGTCTGGCCCTGCTGGGACGTATCCGCCAGTCGCTGTTGCCGGGTGGCGCGCTGATTCTGTCGGAGAAACTGCGTTTCGAAGACGCGCAAGAGCATGCCCTGCTCACCGACCTGCACATCGCCTTCAAACGCGCCAACGGCTACAGCGAACTGGAAATCGCCCAGAAGCGCAGCGCCATCGAAAACGTCATGAAGCCCGACAGCCTCGAAGAACACCGTGAACGCCTGCTGGCCGCCGGTTTCTCGAAAGTCGTGCCGTGGTTCCAGTGCCTTAATTTTGCCTCGTTGATTGCCTTGCCATGATTGATCTGTCCCCCCTCGCCCGCCGCCTGGCCGGTACACCGTTGGCCGATTGGGCCAACACCCTGCAAGCACAGCTCGACAGGAAAATGGAAAAAGGCCATGGCGACCTCGAGCGCTGGCAAAGTGCGCTGGATGCCCTGCCGAACATTCAGCCCAGCGAAGTCGATCTGCTCGACGGCTTGAAGCTGGACACCGCTTGCGACGATGAAACCCGTGCGCAAATGCGCACCGCATTGATGGGACTGTCCCCTTGGCGCAAAGGGCCGTTCGACCTGTTCGGCGTGCACGTCGACACCGAATGGCGCTCGGACTGGAAGTGGTCGCGGGTCGCCCCGCACCTGGACCTTGCAGGCAAGCGCATCCTCGATGTCGGTTGCGGAAACGGCTATTACATGTGGCGCATGCTCGGTGCCGGCGCCGACAGCGTGATCGGTGTCGATCCGAACTGGCTGTTCTTCTGCCAGTTCCAGGCCGTGCAGCGTTACCTGTCACAGCCCAATGCCTGGCACCTGCCCTTCCCCTTCGAAGATTTGCCAGCGAACCTCGAAGGTTTCGACACTGTGTTTTCCATGGGCGTGTTCTACCACCGCCGCTCGCCGATCGAGCATTTGCTGGCGCTCAAGGATTGCCTGGTCAAGGGCGGCGAGCTGGTGCTCGAAACCCTGGTGATCGAAGGCGATCAGCACCAGGTGCTGGTGCCGGAAGACCGTTACGCACAGATGCGCAACGTGTGGTTCCTGCCGTCGGTACCGGCCCTCGAACTATGGCTGCGTCGCGCGGGATTCACGGATGTGCGTTGCGTGGACGTCAGCCACACGACGGTCGAAGAACAGCGCAGCACCGAATGGATGAAGTACCAGTCGCTGAGCGATTTCCTCGACCCTGAGGACCACAGCAAAACCATCGAAGGGCTGCCGGCGCCGATGCGGGCTGTCATCGTGGCGAAGAAATAACCCAGTCTTCCAGACACTAGATAATCCTGTGGGAGCTGGCTTGCCAGCGATAGCGGTGAATCAGTCGACATCAATGTTTGATGTGCCGACGCCATCGCTGGCAAGCCAGCTCCCACAGGTTGGTGTTGTCATTCAGATTGTGGTTTTGCCCGCCGCGCCTTGAAGAACTCGGTCAGCACCGTGCCACATTCTTCGGCCAGCACCCCGCCTTCGTACAGCACCCGGTGATTGAGAAAACCCTGGGTGAAGAACTGTCCCTGACTCTGAACGATACCGGCCTTGGGCTCCAGGGCGCCGTAAACGACGCGAGTGATCCGTGAATGCACGATCAGCCCGGCGCACATGCTGCACGGTTCCAGCGTGACGTACAGCGTGCTGCCCGGCAGGCGATAGTTGCTGACTGCCTGGGCGGCGGCACGGATGGCGACCATCTCGGCGTGTGCACTGGGGTCACTGCTGCTGATCGGGCAATTGAAGCCACGACCGATGATTTCTCCATCCTGCACCAGCACCGCGCCGACCGGCACTTCACCCAGTGCAGCACCTTGAGCGGCCATGGCGAGGGCCTCGCGCATGAAATCGCGGTCACGGCTGCGGTCGATGATCGCAGCGGGGCGGATTTGACGCATCACGCCACCTCGATGGCGGCCATCAGGCCGGTTTCCATGTGGTCGATCACATGGCAGTGGAACATCCAGACACCGGGGTTATCCGCCACCAGCGCCACCTGTGCACGCTCGTTCTTGCCCAACAGGTAAGTGTCGGTGAAGTACGGGACGATCTTTTTGCGGTTCGAGGCGAGGACCTTGAAGCTCATGCCGTGCAGGTGAACCGGGTGCTGGTACTGAGTCATGTTCTTCAATTCGAAAATGTAGCTCTTGCCCTTCTCCAGCTTGGCAATCGGGCGGTCGGCACAGGTCTTGTCGGTGATGTCCCAGGCCTTGCCGTTGATTTGCCACAGGCTTGGCGGCTTGCCATTGTCGACGTTGACCGACACCGATCCGACCCATTCGAAATTGAAGTTGAGTTTGATGGCATTGGCCAGGTCCGGTTCGGCGATCGGGTTGGCCGGCAGCGCCGGTGGCCATTCGGTCGGCGCATCGGTATTGGCCACCGAACGCAAGGTGCCCAGTCGTACCGGGCCATTACGCAGCGGCAACTCCTCACCGGCCGGCGGAGCCTTGATCGCCAGGCAAATGCGCATGCCAGGCCCGAGCCAGTACTCCTTGCCCAGCGGCCGTGGCTCGACGGGATTGCCATCCAGCGCATAAATCTGCGCCTCTACACCGGGAATATTGATGCGGTAGGTCAGGGTGTTGTCGAGATTGAGCAGGCGCACACGGGTAATCTGCCCGGCCGGAAGATCGATCACCGGTTGCGGGGCACCGTTGATGGTCGACAGACGCCCCGCCGTACCACCGCGTGCCGCCTCGCGCGGAATGCTGAATTCGACGAAATTGCCCTCGTCATCGACATGCCAGCTCTTCAGGCTCAAGGTCTTCTCGTACTTGAAACCGGTCGGCTCGCGTTCTTCAACGATCAATGGCCCGACCAGCCCGCGCCCCAACTCCTCGCTACTGCTGACATGCGGGTGATACCAATAGCTGCCGGCATCCGGTACGCGGAATTTGTAATCGAAATACTCGCCCGGAAGCACCGGCAACTGCGAGACATAAGGCACGCCGTCCATTTCCAGCGGCAGGCGGATGCCATGCCAGTGAATGGTGGTGGCAACCGGCAGGTGGTTGATGAATCGCACCCGCAGCCATTCACCCTGGCGTACACGCAATTCCGTACCCGGCGCCGAAGGGCCGAACGCCCAGGCCGGCGTCTTGTGCCCCGGCACCAGTTCGACATCCAGCGGTGCCGCGATCAGCTCATAATCGTGGCCGGCATCAGCCTCCGCCCGTTTGCCCAGCCAATAGCGCGACGCGCCGCCGGCCCCCATGCCAACGACAACAAGACCGGCCAGGCCACCGAGTATTTGGCGACGGGTAAAGGACATGAACTCAACTACCTCACGAATCAACGACAGGCCGGCGGCCTGGAAAAGGCGAATACGATACACCTGCAACTGCGAAACAGTAAGGGTGACTTGGGGACGCACGTCTGATCATTCGGGGCAATAACTATGTAGTGCACCCGCCCTGAACGGAACGTGCATCCTCGGCGCCCGTCTCTCAAGGAGTGAGAATGCATGAGCCCGAACGAAACCCGCCCCCTGCCCAATGCCGCCGACAAGGCTGCGCTGAAGGCGATTGCGACTAGCATCGTCCAAACCTGTCCCAGCTTGCAGGACGCCGCCCATGAGGTCGCCGCAGACCTACTGAAAAAATACGGCATCACCGGCCTCGATCCGGACCGGGTGTATTTCCATCGTTTCGATGCAGCCCAAAGCAGCTCGAAAGCGTTCACCGGCTGGGAACACGTCAATGCGACGCCGACATCAACCCTGACCCTGACACAGCTTGTCATTCATCGGTTTCGCGTCGCCGATCAGGACAACGCCGATCTGCTCGATGTGTACGCAGGCTTCTACACCGCCGGGCCGAATGCCGGCACTTTCAATGAGACCAACGAAGTTCGCCTGCACGGCAACGACGTGCTCAAGGATTTCTGGAGCATCGACTTCAGCTCGCGCTACAACGAGCGCCTGACGGCGTTCTGGAAGGACTCCGGCGATAACTTCCGTACCCTGGCCAAATGCAACTTCCTCATCGAGGCCGTTCGGGCACGGGATAAGCGGCAGTTGAGCGATGAAGATTTCCGGTTCGTCACCCAGGCGGCCGTTGGCCCGCTCACCTGGCCGCTCAGCTTGCAGTTCCTGCAATCGAAAGCCACTGGCGCCGACTGTGTTCGAACCCTGGATGTCGGTGGATACATCGCGACCAACATTCTCCGTTTTGTTGCTCCCAAGGGGCGGCAGATCCTTTATCTGCCCGGTGAAACCGATGCTTTCCAGGTACTGGAAACCGCCACCGACATGCATTTCTGGATGCTGGTGAAGATGAACAAAAAGGAAGTGCGCCAAGGGTTCATGGCGCACTTCCCGCTCGCTGAACGTCAGGAGATCGAAGACAGCATCACCGACCTGATGAACCGGTTGGTCAGCACTTGGGGCCACTACGACCATCACCTGATCAATCAGGCCAACCAGGTCATTGCCGGCGACGTATTCAGTTGGCTGCAAACCTCCACCGAATCGGCGATGTTCGCCGAAGCCGCGCTGGCACTGACCTCCAACGCAGATTTGCGCAAAAAACTCTGGATCGGTTACCTCAGCGCCGGTGTGAAAGTATTCGCGCCGATGGCCGTCATCGGGTGGCCTGTCGCGTTGCCAGTGATCGGCGCCAGCATCGCCAGCATGGGGTTGAACATCGATCAGGCGGTCAATGGCAAAAATTCCGAAGAGCGCAAGGCGGGCATTCTCGGCGCGGTGCTCAGCGGCATCGACATGCTGTTCAATGTGCTGGTGCTCAAGGGACCGGGATCACTGGAAGAAATAGGCCCCGAAATCGACGCCGCCGAGGCCGAAGAAGTGGCTGAATTGAAGGAGGCGACGCAACCGGCGACAGACACGGAGCCCACGCCTGTCGAGCCGACAGACAACACGGGCGCAACGATTGATGTCACGGAAATCGAAGATCCCGAATTGCGAGCCTGGGCCCTCGGCGGCGCGGATGACCTGGAACCCACGCCAGGCACCTCCGACACCTCAGGCGTAACGAGCCGCTTCGACTCGAGCCAGCAAGTGCAACGGGACACGCTGATTCGCGATGCCCGTGCCTGGTATCAGGCCAATCCACTCTCGCCGCGCCTGCCCTTCGTTTCTTCGGCGCCGGTCGAGTCACCCGGCGAGTTGTTCGATGCTGCGTTTACCGAGAAACCGGGACTTGTCATCGGCGAGAGCCGAGGCAGTATCGGCAGCAAACAGTTCCTGATCGAAAACATGCCGGCCCTTGCCCAACGAGGCGTGAAGACGTTGTACGTGCAAGAGCTGCTGGTCAACGTCAACCAGTCCGGGCTGGACACGTTCGCCCGTACCGGCGAAATGCCCACGGAGCTGGAGCACTACCTGCAAAAGCTCGATTTCATGGCAGGTAACGACCCCGACAACCGCTTTACGCTCACGCAACTGGTCAAAACCGCCCAAACCCAGCGCATACGCGTACAGGCGCTGGACACGTCCACCACCTACAACATCAACCGGGCACCTTTCGGTTCGGAACCGGACGCGCCAATGACCCGGCGATTCCTGGCCAGCCAGATCATTCGTCTCAACCAGCAAATGAAAGCCCCGGCAAAATGGGTCGCCTTGGTGGATCGGGAGCACATGACCACCTTCAGAGGCTACCAGGGCATCGCTGAACAGAGCGACGCCCTGAGCATTCGCATCGATGATGTAGCGCCAGGTCAGGCAGCGCCCATCAGCGCCGATCCGGGTGTGATGGTGGAGTACTCCGATTATCCCGGTTCTGCCGTTTATGACGCCGTTGAAAGCACGCCGGATTTCGACGCCATTCATGCGCAGATCCAGGGAAACTGGCGCGTACAGATGGAAACACCCTGGGCTTACAGGACTGCGCAAGAACTTCGAGCGCTGTTGCCGGAACCGGGAATGTTCACCTTTCAACGCTATCGAAACAGCGTTCTGGTGGTGTATCGCGACAACGCACATCGAATGGCGGACAGTGTCATTCGCACGACACCCGGCGGCCGAATCAATCTGGACACGCCAATGCGGCCGGCCTACGACTCCATGACCGTCGACAGTCTCGACGAGCTCAAGCAGGCATTGGTGGAAAAAGGCCTGCGGCCGATGGGATGGCCTCCTACTTCGCTATCGGGTGAACGTTCACCGGCGCCGACGGGGTCAGGGCTAGCGACTCTCGACAACTGGCAAGCCAATGAAGTGCTCGATGGCATGACACCCGTCACCGAGCCCGGAAAATTCCGGGGCATCTACCGACTCGATTCCAATCCATCGACGGCCATCCTGCTCGACGAAAAGGCGTTCTATGTGCGCTATGAATCCGACGCCAACGGCGCCGGCACCTGGGCCATCATCGACCCGCAAAACCCGAACGCTTTTTCAGGCTCATTGCCGGTGCGCCTGAACGAGAACGGTGAATGGGAGTTGGCACCGCGGGGTGATCTGAAGGGCGGCGGCAATGATGTGGGGAGCCTGTCGACAAGCGCTGCCGAACATTCGGCGCCCATCACCCTGCGCTTCCCCCTCACACGCTACGATGCCCCCAAACGCTATAGCCTCAGGAAACTGGCGTTGGGCATACGGGAAACGCACATCAAACTCATGCGGTTGCCCGACGGTACGATGAAAGGAATAACCACTTACGACGAACATGTCGCTGCCCTGCGTCTGGCGTTGTCACGTGATGCCAACACTTTCTTCACTCGCACTGACCTTTTCGCGTCCTTGCCTGCGCGCCCGGCCATGCCTGTCGTAACACCTGCGACCACCGCCCCGGAACTGATCGAGCGTATTTTGAACCAGGCGCCGGGCCTGGTCGTGGGTGAGAGTCAGGACCGAATCGCCAGCATGCGTTTTCTCATCGAGAACATGCCGGTCCTGTCCAGACACGGAGTCAGGACACTGTATTTCCATCGTTTGCTCAACGACTTCAGTCAGGTTGATCTGAACGCGTTCGCCAGCACCGGAACAATGTCCGACGACCTCGAAGCGTTTTTGCAACAGCTGCAGAGTGACCCGTCAGGGCGCTACACACCGCTGGAAGTGGTCAGGGCCGCCCGACTCAACGGGGTTCGCGTTCAAGCCACCGACTGCCTGGCAAGCTACCGCTATCCGGGGCCACCGTATCCCGAGCGACAGGAGCAAACCATCAAGAACTACCTCACCCACACGATCATGCAGGCCAACGAATCAATCAATGACTCAGGCAAATGGGTAGTGCTGACCGACCAGGAAAACATCAATACCTTTCGGGGCATGCCCGGCATCAGTGAGTTGCACGGCGGTGTGGGTTTGCGCATCGAAGAGATTCAACCGCAAGACTCCTTGCTGATCGAGATGGACCGCGGAATCGAAGTTGGCCGTGGATACTCCAACCTGCCCTCCACCCCCAGCGGAAACCTGGAAACCCTGTACGCAGACCTGAGCCTGCAAATGCCAATGCCGCCCATTGAAAGAACCGAGCAGGCGCTCGAAAGGCTATTGTTGCGCCAGGGCATGTTCACCTTCGAAAAATCCGCTGAAACCTGGACATTGATTCATCGCGGCAGGGACAACCGGATCGCGCGAACGCTGGTGGAGCGCACCCTCGACGGCCACTACCTGATCAATCGCCCGTCATGGACGGATATCCACCAGGTGCATTACCCCACTGTCGCCGAAATGTCCGGGGCATTGAGCCGGATGGGCATGGCACTCGAAGGCCGGCTGCCGCTCTGATTGAGTGTCTGTTGCCACTACGCCACATGCAAAAAGCCCCCGGTCTCACGACCGGGGGCTTTCTTGTGGTTATCGCATCGAGCCGGCGTTTACAGGCTCAACAACGATCATTCCCACTCAATGGTCGCCGGCGGCTTGCTCGACACGTCGTAGGTAACGCGGGAGATGCCGTCGATTTCATTGATGATGCGGCCGGAAACGGTTTCCAGCAGCTCGTAAGGCAAGTGTGCCCAACGCGCCGTCATGAAGTCGATGGTTTCCACGGCACGCAGGGCCACGACCCAGGCGTAACGACGGCCCCCAAGTTCAAGATGTCTCCAACCCCAGCAACCGAGCATCCCCCATGCCAAAACCCTCCGGGCTGATCGTCTTTGAATCGGCAGACGACATTCAA